>NZ_JBPQTL010000098.1:0-21382 GCF_051386295.1 Micromonospora sp. URMC 105
CCGACCACCGCGCCGGTCGGCTTGTCGTTGATGTAGAAGTTGCCGGCCGCGTACCGCATCCGCTCGGCGACCGCCTCGACCACCCGCCGGTCGTTGGCGAAGATCGAGCCGGTCAGCGCGTACGGCGCGATCGACTCGGCCTGGGTGACCACGTCGTCGAAGCGGGCGTCGTCGAAGACGTGCACGCCGAGGATCGGGCCGAAGTACTCGGTGGTGAACGTCTCGTGCGCGAGGTCGCTGCACTCGAAGAGGGTGGGCCGGACGAAGTAGCCGACCGAGTCGTCGGCGGTGCCGCCGGCGAGGATCCGGCAGGTGTCGTCGTCGGAGATCAGCTCCAGGGCGGCGGTGTGCCGGCTGAACGCCTTCTCGTCGATCACCGCGCCGCCGAAGTTGCTGAAGTCGGTGACGTCGCCGTAGGTCAGCGACTCGGTGGTGGCGGCCAGCCGGTCGCGCAGCCCGCCCTCCCAGAGCGAGCGCGGCACGTACGCCCGCGAGGCGGCCGAGCACTTCTGGCCCTGGTACTCGTACGCGCCCCGGATCAGGGCGGTGTGCAGGGCGTCGACGTCGGCGCTGGTGTGCGCGACCACGAAGTCCTTGCCACCGGTCTCGCCGACCAGGCGCGGGTAGCCCCGGTAGCCGGCGATGTTCTCGCCGACGGTCCGCCACAGGTGCTGGAAGACCTTGGTGGAGCCGGTGAAGTGGATGCCGGCCAGGTCCGGGTCGGCGAGGACGACGTCGGAGACCTCCTCGCCCCGCCCGGTGACCATGTTGATCACGCCCGGGGGCAGGCCGGCCGCCTCGAACAGCCGCATGGTGAAGTGCGCGGCGAACTGCTGGGTCGGGCCCGGCTTCCAGACCACGGTGTTGCCGAGCAGGGCCGGGGCCGAGGGCAGGTTGCCGGCGATCGCGGTGAAGTTGAACGGGGTGACCGCGTAGACGAAGCCCTCCAGCGGGCGGTGGTCGAACCGGTTCCACACCCCCGGCGACGACACCGGCTGCTCCTCGAGCAGCCGCCGGGCGAAGTGCACGTTGAACCGGAGGAAGTCGATGAACTCGCAGGCCGAGTCGATCTCCGCCTGGACCACGGTCTTGGACTGGCCGAGCATGGTGGCGGCGTTGAGGGTGTCCCGCCACGGGCCGGCGAGCAGCTCGGCGGCGCGCAGGAAGATCGCGGCCCGCTCCTCGAACGGCAGCGCGCGCCACATCGGCGCGGCGTCCTTGGCGGCCTTGACCGCGGCGCGGGCGTCGTCGTGGGTGGCGTGGCCGGTGACACCGAGCACGTGGGCGTGCTTGTGCGGCTGGACGACGTCGATCGACTCGCCGCCGGCCATCCGCTGCTCGCCGGCGATCGTCATCGGCAGCTCGATGCGCTCGGCGGCCAGCTCGGTCAGCCGCCGCTGCAGCCGCTCCCGGTCGGCGCTGCCCGGCTCGTAGGTGCGTACCGGCTCGTTGCGCGGCTCGGGTACGGAGAACACGGCGTCCATCACAGGCTCCTGTGCGATCTCGACGGCGGTGGCGAAATCGGACCCGCGGGCACCGACCGGACGGCCGGACACCGGGCACCGCGCGGTGAGGCGTCGCGGCGGCGGGACCTCCGGCGATTCTCCCACGCCCCGCTCGGGCCGATCGCACGCCGCCCGTCCGGAAACCAAAGATCGGGAAGGCCCCGGCCCGCACCGGGCGCCGATCCGTACCCGAAAGGCCCTCGCGGCCGAAGAAAAGCAGGCCGGCCACCGGGCAGCGGGCGCGCGGAGCCGGCCCGTCCGGGCGCGTACGCTGGATGACCGGTGACCTGCCCCGGCCCGCCGCCACGGTCGGCCGCCCGCCGAAGGGGAGACGATGAGCAAGCAGCCCGGCAGTTCGACGGCCGCGGAGCCGGACCAGCCGGACACCGCCGACCCGGTCGACGAGGCCGCACCGGCGGCCGAGGCGCCCCGCCCGGCCCGCGCCCCCGGCGCACCCGTGCTGGCCCTGCTGGCGGTCGGTTGGCTGGCGGCGATGCTCTGGTCCACCCGCGAGGCGATCAGCTCGGCGGCGGCCGGCCTGACCGCGATCAGCCTCTCCGCCTTCGCCCTGCCCGGGGTCATCTCGGCCGCACTGGTGGCCGGGGCCGCGGTCTCCCTGGCGGTGACCGGGCTGCTGGCCCGGCGGGGCACCGACCGGGCCACCCTGCGCTTCCTGGTGGCGGTCGGCACCGGCCTGCTGGTCGGCCTCGCCGCCGCCGTGACGATCAACCTGACGTACGCCGACAACGCGACCACCAACACGATCGCCGGCACCAGCGCCGCCGCGGCCATCATCGGCGGGGCGCTGGCCGGGGCCCGCGACGCCGCCCCGGTCGGCGCGGTCGTCACCGCCGCCCTGGGCACCCTGCTCTTCGTGGTGGCGTTCAGCCGGGCCCGTGACCCGCTGTTCGACCTGTTCGGCGCCGACGGTTCCCAGGCCTCGCTGGTGAGCGCCGCGAAGTGGGTCTCCCGCACCGAGTCGCTGCTCGCCGGGCTGCTGGCCGGGCTGCTCGCCTTCGGCTACCTGGTCTGGGCCCGCCGCCGGGCGTGGCGCCACGACCCGGCGACGCCCGCGCTGCGCTGGCCGGCGTACCTGGTCGCCGGGGCCGGGCCGGGCCTGCTCCTGCTGCTCGCCGAGGTGATCATCCGGGTCGGCGGGCGGTCCCTGCTCGACCTGGCCGGCGCGCTGAGCGAGGCGGACGCGGTCGCCCAGACCAGCCTCGGCACCTCACGGGTGGACAACGGCATCTGGGTGCTCTTCGTGGGGGCGCTCACCGCGCTGGTCGCCTTCGGCCGCACCCTCGGCCCCGCGCCGCGCGACGACGAGCCGGAGCCGGTCGAGGACTGAGCCCGGCGGGCTCGCCTCAGGAGGCCGCGCGGAGCAGCAGGTCCAGCTCGGAGGGGTCGTACCACTCCAGCTCGTGGTCCTCGGCGCCGTCGACGGTGAACTGGGCGTCCGGGTCGCCCGCCACGGCCTCGGCCACCACCTCGACGGCCGCGGCGACGTCGTCCACCGCATCCGCCCCGTCCACGTGCAGCGCGGCCACCGAGGTCACCGGCACCGGCTGGTCGAGCCGGACGGTGCTGGAGCCGAGGTCGCCGTCGCCCCGGCCGACCGTCGAGGGGGGCAGGTCCACCGAGACGACCACTCGCCGCCGGGGCGCGGCCGGGTCCTCGCGGAGCAGCTGGAGAGCGTCCTGGGCGGCGCGGGTGAACGCGACGTACTCCAGCTCCTCCTCGTCGCCCTCGGCGTACCACTCGCGCAGGGCGGGGGTGACGGCGTGCGCCTTGCCGGCGGCCAGCCCCTGCTCCCGCAGCCGGGCCAGCATCGGCACGGTCGCCGGGACGTACACCCGGACCAGCTCGTCGCTCACCGTCGTATCCCCCGATCGTTCGCGCACCGGCGGGTCTGCCGGTCCCGGGCGCAGATCATGCCGTACGCCGAGACCGTCATACACCTCGCACCGGCGCAGTGGAAGTTGCCGCACCGCGCCACCGGCCCGGGTGATGCTGGGCCACTTCGGCCGGCGGTGGCAAACTGAGGCAAACGACGCCAACACCGGGGGTTATCCGTGGAGCCGAGGTTTCTCCTGCTCTCCGACGTGGCCACCGAGCTGAACGTGTCGGACTCGCAGGTCTACCACATGGTGCGCAGCGGGGAGCTGCCCGCGATCAAGATCGGTGGGCGCGGCCAGTGGCGCGTCGAGCGCGCCCGGCTGGAGGAGTACATCCAGCGCAAGTACACCGAAACGGCCGAGTGGGTGCGCGGCAACCCCCTCGCCGACCGCGACACCGAGTAGCCACCCCGATGCAATCAGCCATTGACGGCGGGCACTGCCATGCCCGAGGATCGAAGCCTGTCGGAGGCAAACGAAGGCAAACGCATCGATCCAAGGGGTGAGCACCATGGTCGACTCTCGCCGTCCCGGGCCCTCCCGGCCCCCGGTCCGGCTGCGCCCCGCCCCGGTCAGCGACCCGCCCTACGTCGACGAGTCACCGGATCTCTGGCCCCGCCCCACCGGCCAGCTCGCCCTGGACCTCTTCGGCGCGACACACCAGATCCCCGGGCGCCCGCCCGGCCGCCGGCACGACTCCCGCCCCGGGCCGCCGCGGCCCCGCTCCGGCCCGCCGCCCGACGCGCTCGCCACCGCCACGCCCGAGGCCACCCGCGCCGCCCAGCGGTTCGTCGCCACCTTCCTGGAGATCCTCAACGGCTACCGCCCACCGGGTCAGCTCCGGGCCCTGGTCGAGCCGGGACGGGCCGCCGAGGTGACCGAGCAGCTGGCCCGCGCGTCCGCGCGCACCGGCCCGCTGCGCCGCCGGTCCAGCCGGGCGGCCGTGCACCTGCGCCGGCTGCGGGTCTGCGAGCCGCGGGCGGCGGCGGTCGAGGCCGCCGCGGTGCTCGCCGGTGCCGGCCGGAGCTGGGCCCTGGCGGTACGCCTGGAACACCGCCGGGGCGGCTGGCTCTGCACCGCCCTGGAGGTGCTCTGACCCCGCGCTGCACGGCCGAGGTGGCCCGTTGCACCGCTAACGCCGCTGGCACCCGCCGTGGCGGTGCGCCGACCCCGGCCCCGGTCCCGAGAACGGCGAGAGCCGCGGCCCCGAAGGACCGCGGCTCTCGTCGTGCCGACTCGGCGGGGCCGGGCCCCGCCTCAGGATCAGGCGCCGCCGTTGGGCGCGCCGTGGCAGCGCTTGTACTTGCGGCCGGAACCGCACGGGCAGGGCGCGTTGCGGGACGGGCCGGCTTCGGCCTCACCCTGCGCGGGCCCTCGGCCGGCGGCGCGAGCCGCGGCGGCCTGACCGCTCGTACCGGCGCCCACCGGGCGGCGCGGAGCGGCGGGGCGGGGCGGGGCGTCCGAACGCCCGACGCCGAGCGCCGGCGCCTCCTGCTCGGGCCGCTCCACGACGACCGCGCCGCGGCCGGCCTCGCCGTCGACGGTCGGGGCGGAGTACTGCAGGCCCTGCTGCTGCGGGGCGCGGCTGAGGCCCTTGGCCCGGATCTCGACCGGCTTCTCCAGGAGCTGGACCTCCTCGGCCTCCGGCTCCGGCTCCTGGACCTGCACCTCCAGGTTGTAGAGGAAGCCGACCGTCTCCTCCTTGATGCCGTCCATCATGGTGGCGAACATGTCGAAGCCCTCGCGCTGGTACTCGATGACCGGGTCGCGCTGGGCGTACGCCCGCAGGCTGATGCCCTCCTGGAGGTAGTCCATCTCGTAGAGGTGCTCGCGCCACTTGCGGTCGATGACCTGGAGCAGCACCATCCGCTCCAGCTGGCGTACCGCCTCCTCGCCGAGCTGCTCCTCACGCCGGTCGTACGCGGCGTGCGCGTCCTCCTTGAGGCGGGCGAGCAGGAAGTCGGCGTCGATGGCGGCGCGGGCGCCGCCAGCCTCCTCCTCCATCTCCTCGATGGTGACGCCGACCGGGTAGAGCTGCTTCAGGCTGGACCAGAGCTGCTCCAGGTCCCAGTCCTCGGCGTAGCCCTCGCTGGTGGCGCCGGTGACGTACGCGGTGACCGTGTCGTCGATCATGTTGCGGACCTGGTCGGAGAGGTCCTCGCCGTTGAGCACGCGCAGCCGCTCGGCGTAGACTACCTGACGCTGCTTGTTGAGCACCTCGTCGTACTTGAGGACGTTCTTGCGGATCTCGGCGTTCTGGCCCTCGATCTGCGCCTGCGCGCTCTTGATCTGGCGGGTGACCATCTTCGACTCGATGGGCACGTCCTCCGGGATGTTGAAGCGCTCCATCACCGCCTCGACGGCGCCGGCCCGGAAGCGCTTCATCAGCTCGTCCTGCAGCGACAGGTAGAACCGGGACTCGCCCGGGTCGCCCTGCCGGCCGGCACGACCACGCAGCTGGTTGTCGATCCGGCGGGACTCGTGCCGCTCGGTGCCCAGCACGTAGAGACCGCCGGCCTCGGCGACCTCCTCGGCCTCGGTCTCGCAGGCCTGCTTCCAGGTCGGGAGGACCTCCTCCATCGCCTTGGCGTACTCCTCCTCGTTCTCCACCGGGTCGAGGCCGCGCTGGCGCAGCTCGCTGGTGGCGAGGAACTCGGGGTTGCCGCCGAGCAGGATGTCGGTGCCCCGACCGGCCATGTTGGTGGCGACGGTGACCGCGCCCTTGCGGCCGGCCTGAGCGACGATCTCCGCCTCGCGGGCGTGGAACTTCGCGTTCAGCACCGAGTGCGGGATGCCGCGGCGGCGCAGCAGCTGGGAGAGGATCTCCGAATTCTCCACGGAGACGGTGCCGACCAGCACCGGCTGGCCCTTCTCGTGCCGCTCGGCGATGTCCTCGATTACCGCGTTGAACTTGGCCCGCTCGGTCTTGTAGATGACGTCGGGGCGGTCCTGGCGGACCATCGGCCGGTGCGTCGGGATGGTCACGACGCCGACCTTGTAGACCTTGTTGAACTCGCCCGCCTCGGTCTGGGCGGTACCGGTCATGCCGGAGAGCTTCTCGTAGAGGCGGAAGTAGTTCTGGAGGGTGATGGTGGCCAGGGTCTGGTTCTCCTGCTTGATCTCCACCCCCTCCTTGGCCTCGATCGCCTGGTGCATGCCCTCGTTGTAGCGGCGGCCGTGCAGGATGCGGCCGGTGAACTCGTCGACGATCAGGACCTCGCCGTCGCTGACGATGTAGTCCTTGTCGCGCTTGTAGAGCTCCTTGGCCTTGATCGCGTTGTTGAGGTAGCCGACCAGCGGGGTGTTGACCGACTCGTAGAGGTTGTCGATGCCGAGCCGGTCCTCGACCTTGGCGACACCGCGCTCGGTGACCGCGATGGTGCGCTTGGCGTAGTCGACCTCGTAGTCGCCCTCGCCGTCCTTGCCGGGCTGGAGCCGGGCCACCACGCCGGCGAACTCCTGGTACCAGCGGGCGGAGTGCTCGGCCGGGCCGGAGATGATCAGCGGCGTGCGGGCCTCGTCGATGAGGATCGAGTCGACCTCGTCGACCACGGCGAAGTTGTGACCGCGCTGGACCAGCTCGTCGCGCGACCAGGCCATGTTGTCGCGCAGGTAGTCGAAGCCGAACTCGTTGTTGGTGCCGTAGGTGATGTCGCACTCGTACGCGGCGCGGTGCTCGGCGGCCGGCCGGTTGGGCAGGACCACGCCGACGGTCAGGCCGAGGAACTCGTGCACCCGCCCCATCCAGGCGGCGTCGCGCTGAGCCAGGTAGTCGTTGACCGTGACCACGTGCACGCCCTTGCCGGAGAGCGCGTTGAGGTAAACGGCCATGACCGAGGTCAGGGTCTTGCCCTCACCGGTCTTCATCTCGGCGATGTTGCCGAAGTGCAGCGCCGCGCCGCCCATCACCTGGACGTCGTACGGACGCTGGCCGAGCACCCGGGCGGCCGCCTCGCGGACCGTGGCGAACGCCTCCGGCAGCAGGTCGTCGAGGGTCTCACCGTCGGCGAGCCGCTCCCTGTACTGCTCCGTCAGGCCGCGCAGCTCGTCGTCGGTGAGGTTGACGTAGTCGTCCTCGATCGAGTTGACGGCGGCGGCGATGGCCTTGAGCCGACGCACCATACGGCCCTCGCCGGCGCGGAGGACCTTTTCCAGAATCGACACGGATCAACGCTCCCCTAGACAGTCTCGAACCATCGTAGGCGCTCCATCGGCGCGATGGTCACTGGTGGCGGCGGACCGGCCCGACGAAACCGACATATCACGCAGGCAGTGCCACTGCCGGCGGTTATCCGGTTACGCCCACCGCGAACGGTCCGGCACGATGGCTCGGGTGGAGCCTGTGGAGATCATCGAGGACGGACTGCTGCTGCGCCCCTGGCAGGCAGGCGACGCGGACGCCGTGCACCGCGCCTGTCAGGACCCGGACATCCAGCGCTGGACCACCGTACCGCGCCCGTACCTGCCGGAACACGCCCGCGGCTTCGTCAACGGGATCGCCCCGCTGGCGTGGGCCGAGGGCACCGGGGCGCCGTTCGCGGTCTGCGACCCGGACACCGGCGAGCTGCTCGGCTCCTGCGGCCTCGTCTCGATCGACCCGGCCCTGGCCTCCGGCGAGGTCGGCTACTGGACCGCGCCCTGGGCGCGCGGCCGGGGCGTCGCCGTGCGCGCCACCCGGGCGGTCGCCCGCTGGGCCTTCGACGCGCTGAAGCTGCGCCGGCTGGTCTGGCAGGCCGAGGTCGGCAACCACCACTCCCGGCTGGTGGCGCTGCGCGCCGGCTTCCAGGTCTCCGGCGAGCTGCGCCTGGCCCACCGGGCCGAGGGCGGGCGGGCAGAGGGCTGGATCGGCTCGCTGCTCCCCGGCGAGGTACCCGCGCCGGGCGAGCCCGGCCCGGCCGGTCCGGACACCCTCGACGCCCGCCGGGCCGCCGTCCTCGGTCGGCCGCAGCCCGTCCTCTTCGCCACGGCCGGCGACACCGAGCTGCGGCTGCGCCCGATGGAGGAGCGTGACCTGGACGCAATCGTGACAACCTGCCAGGACCTCGACACGATCCGGTGGACCACCGTGCCGCATCCTTACGAGCGCAACGATGCCGAGGGGTACCTCGACTACTGCCGGACCAACTGGGCGCGCGGCACCAGCGCATGCTTCGTCATCGCCGACGCCGACGATGCCTACGCCGGCACCATCGACCTCCGCTTGAGCCTGGCCGACCCGCTCCTGGCCGACGTGGGCTTCATGACCGCCCCGCACGCCCGCGGCCGCGGCTGGATGCCGGCGGCACTCGCCGCGCTGACCGCCTGGGGCTTCACCACGCTGGGCCTGGCCCGGATCGAGTGGAAGGCGAACGTCGGCAACACCGCCTCGCGACGGGTCGCCGAGAAGGCCGGGTTCACCGTCGAGGGCACCGCCCGGGGCGCTCTGCAGCACCGCGGTGAACGGTGCGACGCCTGGGTGGGCGCGCTGCTCGCCGAGGACGTGACCTCGTGACCCCCGAGGTCGTCGAGGCGGACGGGGTGCGGCTGCGGCCGACCCGCCTCGACGACGTGGCCGACACCGTCGCCGGCTGCGCCGACCCGCTGACGCAGCGGGGCATCGCCGGCATGCCGCACCCGTACACCGAGGAGACCGCCCACTGGTGGATCACCGAGGGCGCGCCCGCGGTCTGGGCCGCCGGCGGCGCCGCGTACGCGATCGCGGACCCGGCCACCGACCGGCTGCTCGGCAGCATCGGCCTGAGCCAGCCGGTGCCGGCCCGGGGCCAGGCGGAGATCGGCTACTGGGTGGCGCCATGGGCGCGCGGCCGGGGCGTGGCCACCGCCGCCACCAGCGCGCTGGCCCGGCACGCCTTCGCCGCCGGCACGGCCCGGCTGGAACTGCTCACCCACGAGGAGAACGCGGCGAGCATGCGGGTGGCGATCGCCGCCGGCTTCCGGTACGAGGGGGTCCGCCGGGCCGCGAACCCGACGCGCGGCGGCGGGCGCCACGACCTGTGGGCCTGGGTACGCCTCGCCGACGACCCCGCCGGCCCGGCGCCCCGGGCGCTGCCCGACCTGCCCGACGACCGGCTCACCGACGGCGTGGTGACGCTGCGTCGGCTGACCCCGGCGGACACCGACGCGCTGTACCGGCTGCACACGCTGCCCGAGGTGGTGGCGAACCGGGTACGGCCCGTCCCGCCGACCCGGGCGGCGATCGCGCGGCGCTGCGCCGTCGCGGAGAGTGAATGGCTGGTCGGCAGCGCGGCCGACTTCGCGCTCTGCGACGCGCGGACCGGGGAACTGGCCGGCGGCTGCGCGATGAGCTACGACGAGCCGGCCACCGGCCAGGCGATGCTCGGCTACAGCGTGCTGCCCGAGGCGCGCGGCCGTGGGCTGGCCACCCGGGCGGTGCGTCTGGTCGCCGACTGGGCGTTCGGGCCGGTCGGCCTGGCCCGGCTCTGGGCCGGTACCGCGCCGGACAACGTCGGCTCCCAGCGGGTGCTGGAGCGGGCCGGATTCCTCCGGGAGGGGCTGATGCGGGGCCGGCTCCCCGCCCGGGACGGGGTCCGGACGGACACCGTGCTGTACGCGCTGCTCGCCGGCGATCCGCGCTGAACGCGCCGCGGCCACGGAGCCGGGGTGGGTGGAACCCCCCGCGACTCCGTGACCGGCTACGAGGGGTGGACAGGGGTCAGGTGTCGAGCGCGATGATGCCGTAGTCGTACGCGTGCCGCCGGTACACGACGCTCGGGCGGCCGGACTCCTTGTCGTGGAACAGGTAGAAGTCGTGTCCCACCAGTTCCATCTGGAACAGGGCGTCGTCCACGGTCATCGGTTCGGCGGGGTGCACCTTGGCCCGCGCGAGGTGCCAGGGCTGGTCGTCGTACTCGTCGGCCGGCTCCTCGGCCCGTTCGGCCACCGCGGTGGCCGTGGCGCCGGACGGCGCGGCCAGCTCGGCCACCGGCAGACCGGCGGTGGCGGCGGCGACGGAGATGGGCGCGTGCCGACCCCGGTGCACGCGGCGGCGGTCGGCCGCCCGGCGCAGTCGGGTGTCCAGCTTGGCGATGGCAGCGTCCAGCGCGCTGTAGAAGTCGTTCGTGCAGGCCTCCGCCCGGATCACCGGCCCCCGGGAGACACAGGTGATCTCCACGCGCTGGCAGGTGTCGGACTGGCGGGGATTGCGTTCGTGGAACAACTCCACGTCAACGCGGATGAGCTTGTGGTCGTAGCGTTCGATTTTTGCGAGTTTCTCAGCTACGTGCACCCGGTAATGGTCCGGCACTTCGACGTTTCGGCCCTTGACCACGATGTCCACGTGACCTCCCTTTTTCGGATGGTCGTCTGATCTTCAATCCGGTCGACCGACCTCGGGAGCATCCCTACGGCGTCGACCGGTCAGGTACGGCTACGCCTCCTTCCACCGCCGGGGGTGGGTTTGAAACCTCCTACCCCCGACAGCAAAACGCTAACTCTTGTTCGCCCGGCAGTCACCCCCAGTTGCCGAGAACCCTCAGGAAATTCACACCTCCTACACCAAGGGGTGAAACGGAAACACGAAGCGTCACCAATGGTGCCGTTTTTGCGTTGCGGCGAGCACCGCCGCCGCGTTTGGCGTTATTCCCGAAGCGCGCAATGTGCGGGCCATCGCCGCCAGCGTCGCCCCGGTGGTGAGGATGTCGTCCAGCACCACCACGCTGCGGTCGCCGGCCGCCCGCCCGCCGCCGACCGCCCGCGGCCGGAACGCCGACGCCGCCGCCGCGGCCCGTCCGGCGCTGTCCAGCGCCACCCAGTCCGGCCGGGGCAGCGCCCGCAGCGGGCGGGCCGTCCGCACGTCCCAGCCCGCCCCGCGCAGCCGCCGCGCCGCGTGCCGGGCCAGCCGGCTCAGGTGGTCGCCGTAGCGGGACCGGGCCGCTGCCGCCGTGTCCGGTACCGGCACCAGCAGCACCGGCCGCGCCGGGCCCACCGCCGCGGCCACCACCTCCGCGAGCAGCGCGCCCAACGGCCCGGCCAGACCGTGCCGGCCCCGTTCCTTGTACGCCAGCAGGGCCTCCCGCAACGGCCCGCCGTACGGGCCGAGGGCGTGGCAGGGCGGCAGGTCGGGCGGGGCGGGGGTGGGGCGCACCGGACCGGGGCGCAGCGCCTGGAGCCCGGCGGCGCAGTCCGGGCAGAACCCGCGCCGGCTCGCCGACCCGGGTCGACGGCAGCCGGCGCAGCCGGTCGGCAGCAGCAGGTCGGTCAGGTCCGCCCAGAGCCCGCCGCCGCCCCGCACCACGCGCTCAGTACAGGAAGAAGGGGGCGGTCGGGCTGCCGGGCCGGACGCCGGCCGGGGGCGGCGTCACCTCCAGCACGTGGTCGCGCCGGATGGTGTCCGGCGAGGGGTAGCGGTAGGCGACCCCGTTGGCCTCGTACATGATCAGCGCGCTGGGCAGCCGCACCACCGGGTTCGTCGGGTACGCGGTCAGGTGCGTCACCCGGGCACCCACGTCGGCCACCAGCGGGGTCTCCAGCGCGCCGTCGATGCTCACCTGGTAGACCGCCGAGCGATCGGCCGTACCGGCCACGACAAGGGTGTTCTCCGCTGCCCAGTCCACCGCCGACAGGTCGCGCAGCGAGGTGGCCACGGCGCGGGCCGGGCCGACCGACACCACGCCGCCGTCCAGGTTCACCGCCGCCAGGTGGAGCCGGCCACCGACCACCAGGGCCAGCCGGTGCCCGTCCAGCGAGCCGGCCACCGCCGTCACCGGGCCGGGAACGCTCAGCGGCACCGGGACCGTCCGGCCCCGGTCGTCGAAGCGGTGGAGCTGCCCGTCGGCGACCACCAGCCCGTACGGCTGGCCCGGGTCGAGCGAGCGCAGCCACACCGGCCGGCCGATCGCGCCGAACGTCCGCGTACCCGGGGTGACCCCCTGCACCGGGTCGGTGCCGTACCCGACGGCCAGCCGCTGCCGGCCCCCTGGGGCGCCGACGACCAGCGCGGCGAAGATCCTGTCCCCGGCCCGGCTCAGCCCGGCCGAGACGACGTTGCGGTTGTCGCCCGGCAGCAGCGGCACGACCCCGCTCGCCTCGCCGGGGAAGGTCAGCGCATGCACCGCGCCGTCGTAGACGGTGAAGCGCTGCGGAGTGTCGTCGATCGGGTAGAGCGGGTGCGCCAGGCGGTGCTGCTCGAGGTCGGCGATCGCCACCCGGGACTGGTTGCGGGTGGTCAGGTGGAGCCGGCCGTCCAGCTCCGGCAGGGACCAGGCGAGCTGGATGCCGATCTTGCCGAGCTCGCGGCTGTCGTCACCCGGCAGTTCGAGGGTGACCTCCCAGCGCCCGTCTGTCTCGATCGCGTTGTTGATCAGCGCGGTACGGTCCGGCAGGGGCCGGGCACCCGGGCGCAGCCACTCCGACGGACCGGCGATCAGCCACTTGACCACCTCGCTGACCCGCCGCTCCTCGGGCACCGCCAGCGGCAGGTAGCGCTGGTCGGCGACCAGCCGGGTCTGGTTGGAGTTCCAGAAGTAGACCGCGGTGTCCTGGTAGTACTGGCGCAGCGCCACGTCGCTGAGCAGCAGCACGTTGGGCGGGTCGGTGACGAAGAGCCCGGCCTCCTCGGTGCCCTGCTGCCCGGGCGAGACCGCCCCGCGCAGGGTGAACCGGTACTCCCGCTCGGTCGCCACCGGGGGAGCCAGGACGCCGTTGGAGCGCAGCACGCCGATCTGCTGCACCGGCAGCTTCACCGAGAACAGCCCGTTGGCGTTCTCGGTGATCACCGGGTCCTCGGTCAGCCGGACCACGTTGATCGCGACCTCGCTGCCCTGCTTGTCCTGCAGGCGGCCCTTGTTCTCCGGGGCGATGAACTGCTTGACCCGCGCGTACGCCCGGTCCGGCTCGCCGGCGGCGGCGGAGAGGAAGTTGCGGACGAACGTCTCCCGGTCGGTGCCGGCGGCCGTGCGCGCGGGCGGCTCGTTGCGGCTGAAGCTGGACGCACCGGCCTCCACCGCCGGCCCGGACCCGTCCACCTGCACCTCGGTGTTCTCCGGGATGCCGCAGCCGGCCACCGCGAGCAGCGCGCCGCAGAGCGCGCCGGCCAGCGCCCGCCCGCGCCGGGCCGCCATCCGCACGATCACGGCGCCACCCCTGTTCGGTCGTCGTCGGTGGCCGGGGCGGGCCCGACGGCCAGGGCGCCATCGCCGGCGGGGCCGATCGCCAGCAGCTCGCCGGGGCGGGGGCCGCCGAAGGGCAGGGTGGCGTCGGCCGGCACCAGACGCAGCGGTGAGGTGGTGAGCCGGTCCCCGGCGCGGGCCGGCAGGGTGAGCCGGAACTGCGCGCCCTGCCCGGGGGCGCCCCACGCCTCCAGCCAGCCGCCGTGCAGCCGGGCGTCCTCCAGGCTGATCGACAGGCCCAGGCCCGTCCCGCCGGTCTGCCGGGCCCGGGACGGATCGGCTCGCCAGAAGCGGTTGAACACCAGCTTCTCCTCCCCCGGCTTGAGCCCGATGCCGTGGTCGCGCACGGTGATCGCGACGGCGGTCTGGTCCATCCCGAGGGTGATCAGCACCGGCTTCGCCTCGCCGTGCTCGACCGCGTTGCCGACCAGGTTGCGCAGCACCCGCTCGACCCGCCGGGGGTCGACCTCGGCGATGACCGGCGTGGTCGGCACGTCGAGGTGGATGGGCACGCCCACCCGCTCGGCCAGCCCGGCCAGCCGGTCGGCGACCCGGTGCACCACCGGCACCAGGTCGGTCGGCTCGGCGTCGAGCATGGCGAAGCCGGCGTCGAAGCGGCTGATCTCCAGCAGGTCGGTGAGCAGCTCCTCGAACCGGTCCAGCTCGGCCTGGAGCAGCTCGGCGCTACGGGCGACGGCCGGGTCGAACTCGTCGCGCTCGGCGAAGATCAGGTCGGCGGCCATCCGGACGGTGGTGAGCGGGGTGCGCAGCTCGTGCGACACGTCCGAGGTGAACCGGCGCTGCAACCGGGACATCTCCTCCAGCCGGAGGATCTGCCGTTGCAGGTTGGTCGCCATCTGGTTGAACGAGGCGGCCAGCAGGGCCAGGTCGTCCTCGCCGTTGACCACCATCCGCTGGTCGAGCAGCCCGGCGGAGAGCCGCTGGGCGGTGCGGGCGGCGACCCGTACCGGCGTCACCACCAGGCGGGTGACCAGGGCGGCGAGCAGGCCGAGCAGCAGCACCAGGGCCACGCCGGTGGCGAGCACGGTGGCCCGGGCGTCGGCGGCGGTGGCGTCCTGCCGGGTCAGCGGCACCAGGTAGTAGAGCTCCAGCTGGCCGAAGCGGGTGGGCACCGGCGAGCCGTACACCAGGTACTTGGTCCGCTGCCCGCCGAGCCGCCCGGTGCGGATCTGGTGGGCGACCTTGCCCTCCGCGACGGCGGCCCGCAGCTCCCGGCTGATCAGCGGCCGGACGTCCATCGCCGGGGAGGTCCGGGTCCCGATGATCCCCGCGTAGCTGTCGGCGGTGATCGCCACGACCACCCCGCTGGTCTGCTGCGGGTCACCCCCGGCCAGGTAGTTGACCGTGCCCTCGATGGTGTCCTGGAGCTGGGCCTCCTGCGGCTGGCTGTAGAGGTTGAACTGCTTGGCCGAGTAGTCGCTGCCGCTGCGCAGCCGCAGCAGCACGTCGGTCTGCGCGTTCTCCACCAGGATGTTCGTGATCTTGTTGGCGATCAGGTAGGCGAAGCCGCCGACCAGCAGGCTGGAGACCACCAGCGTGATGGTGACCACCCGCACCTGCAACGACCGGCGCCAGGTCTGGTGCAGGCCGGCGGCCAGGCCGAGGCCCTGCCCTACCAGGGCACGGCAGAGCACCCGCGCGGCGGGACGCCAGCCGGCGGGGGTCCGGGATGGGGTGGTCGGGGAGCTGGTCACGGTGCGACCAGGCTATCCGGTACCCGCCTTGTAGCCCACGCCCCGAACGGTGAGGATGATTTCCGGTCGCTCCGGATCCGGCTCGATCTTGGCGCGCAGCCGCTGCACGTGCACGTTCACCAGCCGGGTGTCGGCCGCGTGCCGGTAGCCCCAGACCTGCTCCAGCAGGACCTCGCGGGTGAAGACCTGGCGCGGCTTGCGAGCGAGCGCGACCAGCAGGTCGAACTCCAGCGGCGTCAGCTTCACCTCCTCGCCGTCCCGGCTGACGGTGTGGGCCGGCACGTCGATGGTGATCTGGTTGCCGGGCGGCCCGATGGTCAGCATCTCCGGGGCGACGTCCTCGCCGCGCCGCAGCCGGGCCCGCATCCGGGCCACCAGCTCCTTGGGCTTGAACGGCTTGACCACGTAGTCGTCGGCGCCGGACTCCAGGCCGAGCACCACGTCGACGGTGTCGCTCTTGGCGGTCAACATGACTATCGGTACGCCCGATTCGGTCCGGATGGCCCGGGCCACGTCGATACCGCTCATACCGGGCAGCATCAGGTCGAGCAGGACGATGTCGGGTCGATTGTCCCGGAACGCGGCCAGTGCCCGTTCCCCGTCGGCGACGAACGAGGGCAGGAAACCCTCGCTGCGCAGCACGATGCCGAGCATCTCGGCGAGCGCGGGGTCGTCGTCGACCACCAGTACCCGGGCTCTCATGGGATTTATGTTTCCATCCCCGTTCAGTTCGGTGGGATCGGCGTCACCCGGCACGGTACTGCCGTGGGTGGTGTCACCGCACGTCCCACGCGGAACACCGCCGTTGAAGGTCATCTGCTCCGGGCCGCCTGGCGTGCGGGTCCACCCGATCGGACGGGGCGTGTCACCATGATCCCCCGGGCGCGCCGCCGCCCGCCACCGCCACCGGTCAGGAGCAGGAGTACGCGTGCCCGACGTCGGCCCGACCGCCGTGCTCCCGAGGCGCCCGCTCACCGTCGGCGAGCTGCTGGACTCGGCCGTGCTGCTGCTGCGTACCCAGGGCCGGCTGCTGCTCCCGCTGGGCCTGCTGCTCGCCGTCGCCGAGCAGGTGCTGCTGTACCCGCTGCGGCTGGCCGCCGACGTCGAGCCGCCCACCTGGCTGCTGCGCGGGGACGGGTTCGCCGCGCTGTGGTTCCTGCTGGCGCTGGGCGCGGCGAGCGAGGCGGTGATCGTCACGCTGCTCGGCAACCCGGCCGCCCGGGCCGCCGGCGCCGCCCTGCTCGGCCGCCGCGCCGGGGTACGCGAACTGCTCCGCCCCCGCGGGGCCCGCTACGGCGCCACCCTGCTCCTGGCGTTCCTGGTCGGCCTCGTCGTCATGCTCGCCGGCCTGCTGGGCCCGGTGTGGTTCGTCGCATACGCCCTCTTCGGCTCCGTGGCCGCCGCCCTGGCGGTCGACCGGGTGCCGGTGGAGCGAGCGGTCGGCCGCGCCGCGCAGCTCGCCGTACGCGGCGGCGCGCAGGCCGGCGCCGTCCGGCTGCTCGGCTACCTCGGCTGGTGGATCCTGCGGGTCGGCCTGGCCCTGGGCGCCCTCACCGGGCTCGACTCCTTCGACCTGGTCGACCTCGACGACCAGGCCCTGGCCCACGTCGCCGCCATCACGGTCTGGGCGGGCGTGAACACCGTCGCCTACCCGGCGCTGGCCTGCCTGGACGCGGTGCTGCACCTGGACAACCGGATGCGCACCGAGGGCCTCGACATCCGGCTCGCCCGCTCCCCCGCCGGCCTCGCCGAGCCCGTCCTGCTGGCGGCCGACCGATGAGCTTCAGCCGCTGGTGGACCGAGACCACCGCCGCGCTCGGCGACCTGCTGCCGCTGCCGCTGGCGGCGCTGCTGCTCCTGCTGGCCGCCGCGCTGGCGGCGCTGGCCTGGTACCACTGGCCGGCCTGGGTGCCGCGCCGGCTGCCCCGCCTCCGGCTCCGGCTGCCCCGCCTCCGGCTGCCCCGGCTGCGGTTCCGGCTGCCCCGGCTGCGGCTGCCACGGTGGCGGCGGCGTCGCCGGGCGCGACCGGCGCGACCGGCCGCCGAGGTGCCGGAGCTGCCCCGGCCCCGGAAGGCGGCCGAGCCGCCCCGCGGGCCGGCGCTCTCCCTCGCGGACCGGCTGGCCGCCGAGGGCCGCTTCGCCGAGGCGGTCCGGGAACGGCTGCGCGGCATGGTCCGCCGGCTGGTCGCCAGCGGGGCGGTCGAGCAGCGCCCCGGCATGACCATCGCCGAGCTGACCGAGGCGGCGGCCCGGAACCGTCCCCCGGTCGACCCGGCGCTGCGCGCGGCGGGCGCCATCTTCTCCGAGCTCTGGTACGCCCGGCGGGCCGCCTCGGCCGAGCACGACCGGCGGATGCGGGAGCTCGCCGACGAACTGGACCGGGTGCTGGCCGGCGGTCCCGAGGAGCCGCGATGACCGCCACCGCCGCACCGCCGGTCGCCCCCGTGACCGTCCCGCCCCGGCGGCGACGCCGCCGGCACCGGCTGGCGCTGCCGTTCGCGCTGGCCGCCGTGCTGCTCACGGTCACCGTGGTCACTCACGCGATCGACCAGCCGGACGCCACCGACCGGGGCTTCCTCTCCCCGGTGGCGACCGGCGACGACGGCGGCAGCCGGCTGGCCGAGGCGCTGCGCGGGCAGGGCGTCACCGTGCAGCGGGAGACCGACACCCTGCGGGCCCTGCTGGCGCTCGACACCGGGCCGGCCACCCTCTTCGTACCGGTGCCGCAGCTGCTGCACCCGGACACCGTCGGCGCGCTGGCGAAGCTGCCGGCCGGTCGTCGGCTCGTCCTGGTCGACCCGTCGCTGCCGGTGCTGGAGGCGGTGGACCTGCCGGTGGTGCAGGCCGACCGGCGCTGGGCCACCCGGGCCGTCGCCCCGGACGCCGACGGGGTGCCCTGCCCGCTGCCCGAGGCCACCCGAGCCGGCACCGCCGCCGCGCAGCTGCAGCGGTACGCCCCGCCCCGCGGCTTCGCGGCCACCCTGAACACCTGCTACTCCGGCGGGCTGGTCCACCTGCCCTGGACGGCCGACGTGGTGGTGATCGGCGCCAGCGACCCCTTCCGCAACGACCGGATCGGCGAGTGGGGCAACCGGACGCTGGCCACCGGGCTGCTCGGCGGCCACGGCCGGGTGGTCTGGCTCGACCTGGACGGCCCCGCCCCGCCCCCGCACTTCGGCACCGGCACCGGCACCGGCGAGCCGGCCTGGTCACCCACCCCCGGCGGCTCCACCACCTACGACGGCGGCACCGGCGAAGGCGGGCGGCCCGGCGACGGCGACCCGGGCGGCTCCGGGGAGCCCGGCGACGGCTACCCGGGCGGCCCCGGAGAGCCCGGCGACGGCGACCAGGAGCAGGAGCAGGCCCAGCCGCCGGAGCGGCAGAACCCGCTCTGGGCGGCGTTCCCCGCCTGGTTCTGGGCGCTGCTGGTGCAGCTCGCGCTGGCGGCGCTGCTCGTGGTGCTCTGGCGGGCCCGCCGGCTCGGCCCGCCGGTCGCCGAACCGCTGCCGGTGCGGATTCGTTCGGCCGAGACGGTCCTCGGCCGGGCGCGGCTCTACCAACGTGCCCGCGCCCGCGGCCCGGCCGCCGACACGCTGCGCGCCGCCGCCCTCGACCGGCTGTCCGCCCGGCTCAACCTGCCCGCCACCATCCCGCCCACCGAGGTGGCGGCGCTGGTCGCCGCGCGGGCCGGCGGCACCCCCGACGAGGCGCACGAGCTGCTGTACGGCGCCGAGCCCTCCTCCGACGCCGAACTGCTGGCGCTGGCCCGGTCGCTGGACCGGCTGACCCGTACGGTCACGGCACCCCCCGACCACCCGACCGAAGGAGACCACCGGTGACCCACCCCGTCGCGCCCGCCCCGACCGCGACCGCCGGCGCGGACGACGCCCGCGCCGCCCTGCACCGGCTGCGCGCCGAGGTGGCCAAGGCGGTCGTCGGGCAGGACGCCGTGGTCACCGGGCTGGTGATCGCGCTGCTCTGCCGGGGGCACGTGCTGCTGGAGGGCGTACCGGGGGTGGCCAAGACGCTGCTGATCCGGACCGTCGCCACCGCGCTGGAGCTGGACTCCAAGCGGGTCCAGTTCACTCCCGACCTGATGCCGGGCGACGTCACCGGGTCGCTGATCTTCGACCCGCACACCGCCGCCTTCACCTTCCGGGAGGGGCCGGTCTTCACCAACCTGCTGCTCGCCGACGAGATCAACCGGACCCCGCCGAAGACCCAGTCGGCGCTGCTGGAGGTCATGGAGGAGCGGCAGGTCTCCGTCGAGGGCGCTCGTCGGCCGCTGCCCGATCCGTTCATCGTGGCCGCCACCCAGAACCCCATCGAGTACGAGGGCACCTACCCGCTGCCGGAGGCGCAGCTGGACCGGTTCCTGCTCAAGCTCACCGTGCCGCTGCCGACCCGGGACGAGGAGCTGGGCGTGCTGCGGGCCCACCACGCCGGCTTCGACCCGCGGGACCTGGCCGCCGCCGGCGTACGGCCGGTGGCCACCGCCGCCGACCTGGCCGCGGCCCGGGAGGCGGTCGGCCGGGTGTACGTGGCCGAGCCCGTCCTCGGCTACATGGTGGACCTCTGCCGGGCCACCCGGGCCACCCCGGCGCTGGAGCTGGGCGCCTCGCCGCGGGGCGCGACGGCCCTGCTCAACACCGCCAAGGCGTGGGCCTGGCTGGCCGGGCGGGACCACGTCACCCCGGACGACGTCAAGGCCACCGCCCGGCCGACCCTGCGGCACCGGCTGCGGCTGCGCCCGGAGGTGGAGCTGGAGGGCGTCGGGGTGGACGCGGTGCTGGACACGGTGCTGGCCACCGTGCCGACGCCGCGATGACCTGGCGGGCGGCCGTCCTGCTGCTGGGGGGCGCGCTGACCCTGCCGGCGTGGCCGGACCCGTTCCTCGGGGTCGCCGCGATGACCGGCGCGGTGCTGCTGCTCTGCGCCCTGGACTGGGCGCTGGCCGCGCCGCTGCACGCGGTCACCGCCACCCGCGAGGGCGACCGGACCGTCCGGCTCGGCGGCACCGCCACCGTCGCGCTGCGCCTCGTCAACACCTCCGGCCGCACGCTGCGAGCCCAGGTCCGCGACGCCTGGGTGCCCTCGGCGGGGGCACTGCCGGACGTACCGCCGGAGCGGGTCGTGCCGGTGGCGGCGGGCGGCGTCGCCCTGCTGCCCAGCCGGCTCACCCCGACCCGGCGCGGCGACCGGCCCGCGGTGGCCCTGGCGGTGCGCTCGCTGGGCCCGCTGGGGCTGGCCTTCCGGCAGCGCGCCGGGCGGCCCGCCACCCCGGCCTGGACGCTGCGGGTGCTGCCGCGCTTCGACTCCCGGCGGCACCTGCCGGAGAAGCTCTCCCGGCTGCGCGTGATCGACGGCATGCAGGTGACCCGGGGGCGCGGTCAGGGCACCGAGTTCGACACCCTGCGCGAGTACGTGGTCGGCGACGACGTCCGCTCGATCGACTGGCGGGCCAGTGCCCGCCGGGCCGACGTGCTGGTACGCACCTGGCGGCCGGAGCGGGACCGCCGGCTGGTCTGCGTGCTGGACACCGGCCGCACCTCGGCGGTGCGCGTCGGCGACGAGCCCCGGCTGGACACCGCGATCGACGCGGCGCTGCTGCTCACCGCGCTCGCCGCCCGGGCCGGCGACCGGGTCGACCTGATCGCCGCGGACGCCGCGATCCGGGCCACGGTGACCGGCAGCGGACGGCCGACGCTGCTCGGCAAGCTGGTGACCACGCTGGCACCGCTGCAGCCGGCGCTGGTGGAGACGGACTTCGAGCTGATCGTCGGGGAGATCCTGCGCCGGGAGCGGCAGCGCAGCCTGGTGGTGCTCTTCACCGCGCTGGAGGCGGGCGCGCTCGGTGAGGGGCTGCTGCCGGTGCTGCCCCGGCTGGCCGCCCGGCACCGCGTGGTGGTGGCGGCCGTGCACGATCCGGTGCTCACCCGGCTCACCACCGCCGCGCCCAGCCGCCCCGAGGACGCGTACGCGGCGGCGGCCGGCTGGCGTGCGCTCGCCGAGCGGGACCGCGTCCGCGCCGCCCTGGCCCGCTACGGCGTGACGGTCGTCGACGCCCCCGCAGACCGCCTCGCCCCCACCCTCGCCGACACCTACCTCCGCCTCAAATCCCTAGGCCACCTCTAACCCCC
>NZ_JBPQTL010000099.1:0-21207 GCF_051386295.1 Micromonospora sp. URMC 105
CCCACGCCCTCCCGCCCCACCGCCCTCCGCACCGGTGATCAAGAGGTTTGCGTCACGATCCCGGCGCCGGCAGACCAGAACTTCTTGATCACCGGGCGAGGCGACGGGCGGGGCCGCCGCGGGGCCGCCGCGGGGCCGCGGGAATCTCCACCTTGGAGGTTGGCGGCGGTGGGAGAAGTCGATGATCTACAGGTTAGGAGGCGAAGGCGAGGGTAGGGACCCTCCCATGCGCGTCCTCGGTATCAATGCGATCTTCCATGATCCGGCCGCCGCCCTGGTGGTCGACGGGCGGGTGGTGGCCGCCGCCGAAGAGGAACGGTTCAGCCGTCGCAAGCACGGCAAGCGGCCGGTCCCGTTCTCCGCCTGGGAGCTGCCGGAGCTCTCCGCGGCCTGGTGCCTGTCCAGCAGCGGCGTCGACGTCGAGAGCCTCGACGCGGTGGCCTACTCCTTCGACCCCGGCCTGTGCCGCGATGCCGCCGACCTCGGTCTCGCCGACCCGTGGGACTGGCTGCGCGTCGACTACGCCCGGCGGGCCCCGCAGTTCCTCGCCGCCGCGCTGCCCGGCCTCGACCCGGAGAAGGTGCGCTTCGTCCCGCACCACGTGGCACACGCCGCCTCGGCCGGGCTGGCCGCCCCGCCGGCCGGCGACGACACCGCCGTGCTGGTGCTCGACGGCCGTGGCGAGGTCGCCAGCCACCTGGCCGGGGTCTACCGCGACGGCGAGCTGAGCCCGCTCTACTCGCAGGAGCTGCCGCACTCGCTCGGCCTGCTTTACGAGGACCTCACCCGCCACCTCGGCTTCCTGCACTCCAGCGACGAGTACAAGGTGATGGCACTGGCCTCGTACGGCCGGCCCAAGCACCTCGGGGTGCTGCGCGAGCTGGTCCGGGTCACCGACTCCGGCGGCTTCCAGGTCGACCGGATCGACTGGACGAGCCTGGCCAAGGCCGCCGAGCCGGGCGCCGAGCTGACCGAGGACCACGCCGACCTGGCCGCCAGCGTGCAGGCCCGGCTGGAGGAGGTCGTGCTCGACCTGGCCCGCTGGCTGTACGACGCCTCGGGCGGCGCCTCGACCCTGGCGATGGCCGGCGGGGTGGCGCTGAACTGCGTCGCCAACGCCCGGCTCGCGGCCGAGGGGCCGTACCGGGACGTCTGGGTGCAGCCGGCCGCCGGCGACTCGGGCACCGCGCTGGGCGCGGCCCTGCACGTCGCCGGCACGCTCGGTGACCGGGCGACGCCGATGACCGGGGCGGACCTGGGCCGCGGCTGGTCCGACGAGGAGCTGGAGGCGGAGCTGCGCCGGGCCGCGCTGCCGTACCACCGGCCCGACTCGATCGCCGCCGAGGCGGCCCGGGTGCTGGCCGACAACGGCATCGTCGCCTGGTACCAGGGGCGCAGCGAGTACGGCCCGCGCGCCCTGGGGCACCGCTCGCTGCTGGCCCACCCCGGCGACCCGGCGACCACCGCCCGGATGAACGACGTCAAGGGGCGGGAGCAGTTCCGCCCGATCGCGCCGATGGTCCGCGCCGAACGCTTCGCCGACATCTTCGACGGGGTCTTCCCCAGCCGGTACATGCTCTTCGTACACCGGGTGAAGCCGGAGTGGCGCGACCGCATCCCGGCGGTCACCCACGTCGACGGCACCGCCCGGGTGCAGACCGTGCACACCGACACCGAGCCCCTCGTCGCCGAGCTGCTCGCCGAGTTCGAGCGGCGTACCGGCCTGCCGGTGGTGGTGAACACGTCGCTGAACACCGCCGGCCGGCCCATGGTGGACACCCCGCGCGAGGCGATGGAGCTGTTCGGCTCCGCCCCGGTGGAGCTGCTGGCCCTGGGTCCGTTCGCGGTGCGCCGGGGCGCGCTCGGCGGTGGCCGGTGATCAGCATCGTGGTGCCGACCCTCGGCCGGCCCAGCCTCACCGCCCTGCTCGACGCCCTCGTCCCGCAGCTCGCCGCGCTGCCCGACGTGGAGATCCTGCTGGTCGACGACCGGCGCGACGCCGCGGGTGAGCTGGCGGTGCCGGGGGCGCTGTCCGCGTACGCGAAGGTGGTGACCGGGCGCGGCGCGGGCCCGGCGGCGGCTCGCAACGTCGGCTGGCGGGCGGCCCGCCGGCCCTGGGTGGTCTTCCTCGACGACGACGTGGTGCCGGCGCCCGACTGGGCCCGGCGGCTGCGCGACGACCTCGCGGTCGGCGACCGGGTCGGCGGGGTGCAGGGCGTCGTAACGGTGCCGCTGCCGGCCGACCGGCGGCCCACCGACTGGGAGCGGAGCACCGCCGGCCTGGCCGAGGGCGAGTGGATCACCGCGGACATGGCGTACCGGCGGGCCGCGCTGGCGGCGGTGGGCGGCTTCGACGAGCGCTTCCCCCGGGCCTACCGCGAGGACGCCGAGCTGGCCCACCGGGTCCGCCGCGCCGGGTGGGAGCTGGTCCGGGGCCGACGCGTGGTCACCCACCCGGTCCGCCCCGAGGATCGCTGGGTGAGCCTGCGGGTGCAGCGGGGCAACGCCGACGACGCGCTGCTGCGCCGGGTCTACGGCCCGGACTGGCGCACCGAGCTGGGGTTGCCGCCCGGCCGGCGGCCGCGGCACGTCGCGACGGCCGCCGCCGGGGCGCTGGCGGTGACCGCCGTCGCGCTGCGCACCCTGCTGCCCCGCCACGGCGCACCGCGCCGGGTGCTCGGCGCGGTCGCCGCCACCGGCGCGCTGGGCTGGACGGTGGGCGCCGCCGAGTTCGCCGCGATGCGGATCGCGCCCGGCCCGCGCACCCGCGACGAGGTGTCCGCCATGCTGCTGACCAGCGCGCTCATCCCGCCGGTCGCCGTCGCCCACTGGGTACGGGGCTGGTGGCGACACCGACGCTCCGGTGCGGACGGTGAGCCCGCCGGAGCGCAGAGTTGATGTTTACTCCTCCTGCCCCGGGCAACTGGTCTGCCATGAACGGGGGCACGGCGATCACGCAGGGACTCTTCGACACGGTGCTGCTGGACCGGGACGGCACGCTGGTCGAGGACGTGCCGTACAACGGTGACCCGGAGAAGGTGCGCCCGCTGCCCGGCGCGCGCGAGGCACTGGACCGGTTGCGCGCCGCCGGCCTGCGTCTGGGCGTCGTCACCAACCAGTCCGGCCTGGCGAAGGGACTCTTCACCGCCGATCAGATGCGGGCGGTCCACGCCCGGGTCGAGGAGCTGCTCGGCCCCTTCGACACCTGGCAGATCTGCCCGCACGACGACGGTGACGGCTGCGGCTGCCGCAAACCCGCCCCGGGGATGATCCACGCGGCCGCCACCGCGCTGGGTACCTCCCCGGGGCGCTGCGTCATGGTCGGCGACATCGGCCGGGACATGACCGCCGCGCTCGCCGCCGGCGCCACCGGCGTGCTGGTGCCCACCCCGGTCACCCGGCCCGAGGAGGTCGCCGCCGCCCCGCACGTCGCCCGGGACCTGCCGGCGGCGGTCGACGAGATCCTGCGCCGGCAGGCCGCCGTCCGGCCCACCGCGCCCCGCCGCGCCGGCACCGTCCTGGTGGTACGCAGCGACTCCGCCGGCGACGTGCTGGTCACCGGCCCGGCGATCCGGGCCGTCGCCGCCGGGGCGCAGCGGGTTGTGCTGCTCTGCGGTCCCCGGGGCCGGGCCGCCGCCGAACTGCTTCCCGGCGTCGACGAGATCGTCGAATGGCCGCTGCCCTGGATCGACGGCGACCCCGCCCCCGTCGACCCCGACGACATCCGCGCGCTGACCGCCCGGCTCACCGCGGTCGGCGCCGACGAGGCGGTCGTCTTCACCTCCTTCCACCAGTCGGCCCTGCCCCTCGCGCTGCTGCTGCGGATGGCCGGGGTGGGCCGGATCAGCGCGATCAGCGACGACTACCCCGGCTCCCTGCTGGACGTACGCCACAAGGTGCCGGTCGGCGTGCCGGAGCCGGAGCGCGCCCTCTCCCTCGCCGCCGCCGCCGGATTCGGCCTGCCGGCCGGCGACGAGCCGACGCTGCGCGTCGAGGCGCCTGCGGTCGCGCCGCCCGACGGCCCGTACGTGGTGGTGCACCCGGGAGCGTCCGTGCCGGCCCGGGCCTGCCCGCCGGAGCGGTGGGTGGAGATCGTGCGCAGGCTTACCGCGAGCGGCTATCGGGTAGTGGTCACCGGGGGGCCGGTCGAGACCGTGCTGACCTCCCGGGTCGCCGCTGCCGGCGGCACCGACCTCGGCGGGCGGACTCCGCTGGCGGAGCTGGCCGGTGTCCTCGCCGGGGCGAGCTGCGTGGTGGTCGGCAACACCGGCCCCGCCCATCTCGCCGCCGCCGTCGGCGTACCCGTCGTCAGCCTCTTCGCCCCCACCGTCTCCTTCGGCCAGTGGGCGCCCTACCGGGTGCCGCTGGTCCGCCTCGGCGACGCCGCCGCGCCCTGCCTGGACACCCGGGCCACCCGCTGCCCGGTACCCGGCCACCCCTGCCTCACCGCCGGGGTCGACCCGGCCGACGTGCTCGCCGCGGTCCGCCTGCTCACCACCGGAATCCGACGCTGAAGGAGGGTCATGAACGTCCTGCTCTGGCACGTGCACGGCTCCTGGACCACGTCCTTCGTGCACGGCCGGCACCGCTACCTGGTGCCGGTCACTCCCGACCGCGGCCCGTACGGGCTGGGCCGGGCCCGCACCTACCCCTGGCCGGACAGCGCCGTCGAGGTGACCCCCGAGGAGCTGGCCGACGCGGACGTGGACGTGGTCGTGCTGCAACGCCCCGAGGAGCTGGAGCTGGCCGAACGCTGGCTGCGCCGGCGGCCCGGGCGGGACGTGCCGGCGGTGTACGTCGAGCACAACACCCCCAAGGGCGACGTACCCAACACCCGCCACCCGATGGCCGACCGCGACGACCTGCTGCTCACCCACGTCACCCACTTCAACGAACTGTTCTGGGACAACGGCGCCACCCGCACGGCCGTCGTCGAGCACGGCATCGTGCCGCCGAGGGTCGAGTGGAGCGGCGAGCTGGACCGGCTCGCGGTGGTGACGAACGAGCCGATCCGGCGCGGGCGGGTCACCGGCACCGACCTGATGCGCCGGTTCGCCGAGGTCGCCCCGCTGGACGTCTTCGGCATGGGGGTGACCGGGCTGGCCGACCGGCTCGGCTTGCCCGGGCACCGCCTGGCCAGCCACGACGACCTGCCCCAGGACGTGATGCACACCGAGGTGGCCCGGCGCCGGGCGTACCTGCACCTGTGCCGGTGGACGTCGCTGGGACTGAGCCTGATCGAGGCCATGACGATCGGCATGCCGGTCGTCGCGCTGGCCACCACCGAGGCCGTGGACGCGGTGCCGCCCGACGCCGGGGTGCTCTCCACCCGGGTCGACACCCTCGTCGAGGCGGCCCGCTGGCTGACGGAGGACCGCGACGCCGCGTACCGGCTCGGTGCGCGGGCGCGGGAGGTGACGAAGGACCGCTTCGGGCTCGACCGGTTCCTCGCCGACTGGGACCGGATTCTGGAGGAGGAAACATGCGCATCGCGATGATCTCGGAGCACGCCAGCCCGCTCGCCGTCCTCGGCGAGGAGGACGCGGGCGGGCAGAACACGCACGTCGCCGAACTGGCGGCGGCCCTGGTCGGCGAGGGGCACGACGTGCGCGTCTACACCCGCCGGGACGCGGCCGACCTGCCCGACACGGTCGACGCCGCCGCCGGTTACCAGGTGCGGCACGTGCCCGCCGGGCCCGCGCTGCGGCTGCCCAAGGACGAGCTGCTGCCGTACATGGGCGAGTTCGGGCGATGGATGGCCGAGCAGTGGAGCGGCGAGGGCTGGCGGCCGGACGTGGCGCACGCGCACTTCTGGATGAGCGGCCTGGCCGCCCTGCACGCCGGGCGGCGCACCGACACGCCGGTCGTGCTGACGTACCACGCGCTGGGCTCGGTGAAACGCCGCCACCAGGGCGCCCGGGACACCAGTCCACCGGGGCGGATCGGCTATGAACGCGCGCTGGGACGGGCAGCCGACCGGGTGATCGTCCAGTGCCAGGACGAGATCGGCGAGCTGGTCCGGCTCGGCGTGCCGAGGGCGAAGATGGCGCTGGTCCCGTCCGGGGTCAACGAGGAGATGTTCCGTCCGGAGGGGCCGGTCGCGCCCCGCCACCCGACCCGCCCGCGCATCCTCACCGTCGGGCGGATGGTGGAGCGCAAGGGCTTCCAGGACGTCGTCCGGGCGCTGCCGGCGGTGCCGGAGGCCGAGTGCGTGGTGATCGGCGGCCCACCGGCCGACCTGCTTCCCGCCGACGGCTTCGCCCGCCGGCTGCGGACGCTCGCCGAGTCCTGCGGGGTCGCCGACCGGGTCACGCTGGTCGGCGCGGTCCCCCGCGAGGAGATGGGCGCCTGGTACCGCTCGGCCGACCTGCTGGTCGCCGCCCCCTGGTACGAGCCGTTCGGGCTGACCCCGCTGGAGGGGATGGCCTGCGGCGTGCCGGTGATCGGCACGAACGTGGGCGGCATCGCCGACACCGTGGTCGACGGGCTGACCGGCGACCTGGTGCCGCCGCGGGACCCGCGCGCGCTGGGCGCCGCGATCCGCCGGCTGCTCGCCGACCGGGTGCGCCGCTTCGCGTACGCCACGGCGGCGCTGGACCGCATCCGCAGCCGCTACTCCTGGAAGCGCTGCGCCGAGCAGCTGAGCGCGGTCTACGCCTCGGTCAGCACGGCCGGCCGAGTCGCCCCGGCGGTGGCCTGATGAGCGACCCGATGTCCGCCCTCGACGCGCACCTGTCCGGGCTGGCCGCCGCACTGCTGCCGTACCGGCGCACCGCCGAGCGGCTGGCCGGCTGGGGCACCCAGCTGGCCTGGACGCTGGCCACCGGCGGCCGGCTGCTGGCGGCCGGCAACGGCGGCAGCGCCGCCGAGGCCCAGCACCTCACCGCCGAACTGGTCGGCAAGCTGCGCGACGACCGGGAGCCGTACTCGGCGATCGCGCTGCACGCGGAGACGTCCTCGATGACCGCGATCGGCAACGACTACGGCTACGACGAGGTCTTCGCCCGCCAGGTCCGCGCCCACGGCCGGGAGAACGACGTGCTGCTGCTCATGTCGACCAGCGGCACCAGCGCCAACCTGCTGCGGGCGGTCGAGGCGGCCCGCGAGGTCGGGGTGCGCTGCTGGGCGTTCACCGGCCCCGCGCCGAACCCGCTGGCCGAGGTCTGCGACGACGTGCTGGCGGTGCCCTCACCGGACAGCCAGGTGGTGCAGGAGCTGCACCTGGTCTCGCTGCACCTGCTCTGCGAGTACGTCGACGAGGCGCTGCCGCTGGTACGGCAGCTGCCGCGAACCGCCGCGCCGCGGCAGCGCACGGTCGAGTTCGCCGGCCGGCCCGCCGGCGGCGACGCGCGCGCGCTGGCCGCCGCCGGTACCGCACCGGGGCTCAACCGGCACGCGCTCAACGGCCACGGCACGAACGGGCACGGCACCAACGGACACGCCGCCAACGGACACGGGCCGAGCCGGCCCGGGTGCCCGTCGTGAATCGGCCGCTGGTGGTCGTCGGCGACGCCCTGCTCGACCGGGACGTCGAGGGCACGGTCAGCCGGGTCTGCCCGGACGCGCCGGTGCCAGTGCTCGACGAACGTGCCGCCACCGACCGGCCCGGCGGCGCCGGGCTGGCCGCGCTGCTCGCCGCCGCCCAGGGCACCGAGGTGGCGCTGGTGACCGCGCTGGCCGACGACGCCGCCGGGGCCCGGATCGCGGAACTGCTCACCACCGCCGGCGTGCGCCTGTATCCGCTGCGGCTGCCCGGAGCCACCGCGGAGAAGATCCGGCTCCGCGCGAGCGGGCAGACCCTGCTGCGGCTGGACCGCGGCGGTGCGGCACGGCCACCGGGTGAGCCTCCCGAGGCGGCGCTGGAGGTGCTCGCCTCGGCCGGCGCCATCCTGGTCAGCGACTACGGCCGGGGCCTGGTCCGGCAGCCGGCCCTGCGGGCCGCGCTCGCCGACGCGAGCGCCCCGGTGGTCTGGGACCCGCACCCGAAGGGCGGCGTCGCGGTGCCGGGCGCCCGGCTGACCACCCCGAACCTGTCCGAGCTGCGGCAGCTCACCGGCGACGCCGGTGGCGGGTCGCCGCTGTCCACCGCCACCCGCGCCGGGCACGAGCTGCGCCAGCGCTGGCGGGTCGGCGCGGTGGCGGTGACCATGGGCGCCGACGGCGCGGTGCTCTGCCACTCCGGCAGCACCCCGCTGGTGGTGCCCCCACCGTCCGACGTGGCACACGTGGAGGACACCTGCGGCGCCGGGGACCGGTTCGCGGCCACCGCCGCCACCGCCCTGGCCGGCGGGGCGCTCACCTCCGAGGCGGTGCAGGAGGCGGTCGCCGCGGCGTCCGCGTACGTCGCCGCCGGGGGCGCGGCCGGCCTGGCCCGGCGCGGTGCCGAGCCGGCCACGACGCGCCGGCCCGAGTCCGCCGCCGAGGAGCTCATCGCCCGGGTACGCGCCGACGGCGGCACCGTGGTGGCCACCGGCGGCTGCTTCGACATCCTGCACGCCGGGCACGTCGCCACCCTCCAGGCGGCCCGGCGGCTGGGCGACTGCCTGGTGGTCTGCCTCAACTCCGACCGCAGCGTCCGCGCCCTCAAGGGTCCGGACCGCCCGGTCAACCCACAGGCCGACCGGGCCCGGCTGCTGGCCGCGCTGGACTGCGTCGACGCCGTGGTGGTCTTCGACGAGCCCACCCCGGCCACCGCGCTGGCCCGGCTGCGCCCCGACGTCTGGGTCAAGGGCGGCGACTACGCCGGCGACGGCGCCCCCGAACTGCCCGAGGCCGAGCTGGTACGCGGCTGGGGCGGCCGGGTGGTGACCGTGCCCTACCTGGCGGGCCGGTCCACCACCGCGACGATCAGCGCCGCGCGCTCGCGCGGCGCCCGACTGGTCAAGGGAGCACGATGAGCAGGGATCTGAACGGAGCGGCGGTGCTGGTCACCGGCGGGTCGAGCGGCCTCGGCGCGGCGGTGGTGACCGCCGTGACCAAGGCCGGCGGGCGGCCGTACGTGCTGGACCGGCAGGCGCCGGCCGACGGGGTGCCGTGGGTCGAGTGCGACCTCGCCGACACCCGGGCCGCCGAGGAGGCCACCCGGCGCATCGCCGAGCAGGCCGGCGGCCTGACCGGCCTGGTGACCGCCGCCGGGATGGACGTGCCCGGCGCGCTCGCCGACGTCGACGGCGCGACCTGGGACCGGATCGTCGCCGTCAACCTGCTCGGCACCGCCGCCGTCGTCCGGGCCGCCCTGCCCCACCTGGAGCGCGCGCACGGCACGGTGGTGACGGTCGCCTCCACGCTCGGCATCAAGGCGGTCAGCGACGCCACCGCGTACTGCGCGGCGAAGTTCGGGGTGGTCGGCTTCACCCGGGCGCTCGCGGCCGAACTGGCCGGGCGGGTCGGGGTGACGCTGCTGATCCCCGGGGGCATGCGGACGGCGTTCTTCGACGACCGGGACGAGCGGTACAAGCCGGGCCCGGACGCGATCCTCAACGACCCGGCCGACACCGCCGCCGCGATCATGTTCGCCCTCTCCCAGCCGCCCGGCTGCGCGGTACGGGAGATGGTGGTCTGCGCCGAACAGGAGTCGTCGTACCCGTGATCCTGGTGCTACGGGCGCTCGGCGTCGGCGACCTCGCGACCGGGGTGCCGGCGCTGCGCGCGCTGCGGGCCGCGTACCCGCAGGAGGAGCTGGCGCTGGTCGCGCCGCGCTGGCTGGCCCCGCTGGTCGACCTGGTCGGGGGCGTCGACCGGCTGGTCGACGCGGACGGGCTGGGCCACCTGGCGTGGCCCGGCCCGGCGCCGGAGCTGGCGGTCAACCTGCACGGTCGCGGCCCGCAGTCGCATCGGATGCTCGCCGGTGTCCGGCCGGGCCGGCTGCTCGCCTTCGCCAACGCACAGGCCGGTCACCGCGACGGCCCGGACTGGCGGGCCGAGGAGCACGAGATCGACCGGTGGTGCCGGATGCTGGCCTGGTACGGCATTCCCGCCGACCGCACCGACCTCACCCTGCGCCGGCCGGAGCCGGGGCGGATGCCGGCCGGGGTGAGCATCGTGCACCCGGGGGCGAAGGCGGCGCAGCGACGCTGGCCACCGGCGCGCTTCGCCGAGGTGGCCCGGGCGCTGACCGCCCGGGGGCACCGGGTGGTGGTCACCGGCACCGCCGGCGAGCGGAGCATCGCCGAGCAGGTACGCGCCCTGGCCGGACTGCCGGCCGCAGCGGTGCTGGCCGGGGAGACCGGCCTCGGGGAGCTGGCCGCGCTGGTCGCGCACGCCCGCCTGGTGGTCAGCGGCGACACCGGCATCGGACACCTCGCCACCGCCTACGCCACCCCGTCGGTGCTGCTCTTCGGCCCGGTGCCGCCCGCGCAGTGGGGTCCGCCCCCGGACCGGCCGTGGCACCAGGCGCTCTGGGTGGGCCAGCGGCGACCGGTCGACGCCGCCGCCGTGCATCCGGCGCTGGCCGCGCTGGACGTGCCGGCGGTGCTGGCCGCGGTGGAGCGGGTGGAGCGCGGCACACCCGTGGCTACCCGTCGGTAGCTTCCGGCCGTAGGCTGAGGCGGTGAGCGGGGACATCGAGTACAGCCAGGAGTTCGTCGAGGTCGACGGGGCGCGCCTCGGGGTGCAGGTCTACCCCGAGCCGGAGGGGCCGGCCGGCGCGCCGGTGGTGGTGCTCTGGCCGGCGATGGGCGTCCGGGCCCGCTACTACCGCCCCTTCGCCGCCGCGCTGCGCGAGGCGGGCCTGGCCGTGGTGGCGGCCGACCTGCGCGGCACCGGCGCCAGCACTCCCCCACCGAGCCGCGCCTGCCGGTACGGCTACGCCGAACTGGCCGGTGACGTCGGCGCCGTGCTCGACGCGCTCAAGCCCCGGCTGGACGGGCGTACCCGGGTGCTGCTCGGGCACTCCCTCGGCGGGCAGGCCGCCCTGCTGCACCTCGCCCTGCACGGCGCCGACGCGGTCGACGGGCTCGCTCTGCTGGCCGTCGGCGTGCCGTACTGGCGCAGCTACCCGGGCCCGCGGCGGTACGGGGTGCTGCCGTACACCCAGGGCATCGCGGCGACGGCGGCGGCGCTCGGCGTCTGGCCGGGCTGGGGCTTCGGCGGGCGGCAGGCGCGCGGGGTGATCCGGGACTGGGCGTACACCGCCCGGACCGGCCGCTTCCCGATCCTGGACGGGGTGGACGCCGAGGCGGCGGTCGGGCGGGTCGGCACGCCCGTCCTCGCCGTCAGCGTCGACGACGACCAGTACACGCCGCACGGCACGCTGGACCACCTCTGCGCCAAGCTCACCGCCGCGCCGGTGACCCGGCAGCGCTACACGGCCGCCGAGGCCGGCGCCCCGCTGGACCACTTCACCTGGGTCCGCGCCGGGCGGCCGCTGGCCGCGCGGGTGGCGACCTTCGCGGCGGGCCTGCCCCGCCGCTGAACGCCGCTCCCACCACCGCGTCACCACTCCCCGCCGGGACGAACGGCACGTCAGGGTACGTGCCGACCGCCGGTGAGATCGGGTGCGTAGCCGCGCGACGGGCGGGTATGCCGCTGCGCCCGAATACGGTGGAGGGGGATCAGATGTCCGAACGGCACACCGCACTGCGCTCGATGCACGATCTGGGCCTGGCAGCCTGGTTCGGTGGCTCCCTGATGGGAGCGCTCGGCGTCAACGGGGCGGCGGCGCGGATCAGCGACTCGACTCAGCGACTGCCCGTCGCCTCCGCGGGGTGGTCCCGCTGGACGCCGGTGAACGCGGCGGCGATCGGCGCCCACCTGGCCGGCGCGGTCGGCGAACTCGCCGCGGAGAGCCCGCGGGTGATGACACAGCGCGGGGTGGGGAGGGTCAGCGCGGTCAAGACGGCGCTGACCGTCGGCGCGCTCGCGGTCACCGGGTACAGCCGGTTGCTCGGCATGCGCCTGGAGAAGGCCGGCAACCCGCCGGTCGAGGGAACCACCGAGCCCAACTACCAGACCCCGTCCGACGTGGCCTCCTGCCAGCGGCAGATGAAGCTGCTCCAGTGGGCCATCCCGGCGCTCACCGGGGCGCTGGTCGTGGTGACCTCGTACATGGGCGAGCAGCAGAAGCCCGGCCAGGTGTACCGCGGGATCCTGGGGCGCGCGGGCGGGCTGGTCAGCGCGCCGGCGTCGCTGGGGAAGCTCGCGTCGATGGGCGCGGCCAAGCGCCAGCGCGGGATGGCGATGGCCGGCTGAACGGTTCCCGACCGGCGCGGGGTGGCCGTCGGCGACGGCGGCCCCGCGCCGGTCGGGGCGGTGACCGGCCGGGCGCGACGACGAGCAGCGAGGTGGCCATGACGGCGAAGAAGGGACCGACGGGCGGCTCGGGGCGCGGGCCGCAGTCCGCCGCCCCCTGGGGCACCACGGACGGCTTCGACGCGGACCCACCCTGGGGCGCGGGCAAGCACGACCCGATGGACGAGGGCAGCGAGGAGACCGCCGTGCCGGAGGGCCGGCGGGGTGAACGCCGGGCGGGCGCGCCGAGCGCGCCGACCGGACCGGCCGGCCGGCACGGCTTCGGATCGGTGGAGCCGACCCGGTTCACCGACGCCGGGCCGGGTGCGCCACCCGACCCCGCGCCGTCGCGGCGTCCCTTCCCGGACGACGTCGCGGACGGGGACCTGCCCGACAACCCGCTCGAGCGGGACACCGGCATGCACCCGGAGGGGATCAACCGGGACTGACCTCGAAGCGACGGGCCGGGCCGGGACAGAGCGTCCCGGGCCCGGCCCGACCGCCCCTGCGTCCGGTCACCGTCGACCCGGGTACGCAGGACGGGACCGGCCACGGCGAGCCGTGGCCGGTCCGTCGGCGTCCGCCACCCGCCTCAGGAGCGGGTGCCGTCCTCGTCACCGGCCGGCGCCGGCAGCGGCTCGGCGACCGGCCGGCCGGTCTCGTCCACCAGCCCCGGCGCCATGCTGCCGCCGTGCGCCTCCTCCGCCTCGCGGACCCGGCGGGCCTCGGCGTCGTCCGGCACGGCCCTCATTCGGTCCGGAGCGCCGCCTAGCGGCGCGGAGGCCGAATTATGGCCGTCACCCGGCTGTCGTTCCTGCGTCATCGCGGCACCCTTCTGTCGTTCCCGGCGCGGTACCCGGCGGCCGGGGCGGCAAACCGGCTCAGACGCCGGCGCGCTCCGACGCGGGGGTCACGCCGAGCAGCTCGGCCAGTCGGCCCGCGTCGCGCTGGGCCTGCCCCTCGCAGCAGTTGTTGAAGAGCACGTGCAGCTCGCCGGAGTGCGCCGCCAGGTCGGTCAGCAGCTCCGCCCAGCGGCGCAGCTCCTCGTCGGAGTAGGCGTACCGGAACCGGTCCTCCTTGCTGCCGCCCTCCCAGTGGGCGCTGTGCCCGTGGAAGCGGATCATGATCGGCTCGGCCGTGCCGACCATGATCGGCGGCACCGAGGAGGGGTGCCCCTGGGGCATGTCCACGCAGACCATGCTGAGGTCGTGGTCGCGCAGGAAGGTCACCGTCTCGGCCGCCGCCACGTCGTCGAACCAGGAGCCGTGCCGCAGCTCCACCGCCACCGGCCAGGGGCGGCAGCGCCGCGCCAGCTCCACGATCCGCCGCCGGGCGGCCTCGCCGCGGGTCAGCCATGGCGGGAACTGCAGCAGCACCGCGCCGAGCCGGTCGTCCGCCGCGAGCGGCTCCAGCGCCGCCCGGAACCGGGCCCACAGTTCCTCGTACGCGCGCTCGGGCAGGTCACGACGGCGGACCCGGGCCGGGCCGGAGGCCGGCCGCAGGTCTTTCGGCAGCATCGACACCGGGGTCGGGTGGCCGGTGAAGAGACTGAACGCCTTGACGTCGAAGGTGAACCCGGGCGGGGTGGCCTCGACCCAGCCGGCGGTGGTCTCCGGCGCCGGGATCGCGTAGTACGAGGTGTCCACCTCGACCAGTCCGAAGTGGCGGGCGTAGAAGCCGAGCCGATCGGCGGGGGTCTTCGCGGAGCGCGGGTACCAGCCGGAGCGCAGCAGCGTCTGGTCCGCCCAGGAGGACGTGCCGACCAAAATGTCACCCATGTAGTTCAGTGGACCGCCATCGCCCCGGATCGGCAACCGCTGGCCGCGCGTGGCGGACGGCGGAACTGTCGGTGCCCCGGCCTAGCCTGGGCCTCGACGACATCGACGGAAGGTGCACCGATGACCACTTCGGAGCGGGTTCTCACCGGTGAGCGGGCCGACCTGGCCCAGACCCTCGGCCGGCACCGCGGTTTCCTGCGGCACACGGTGCGCGGGCTGACCGACGAGCAGGCCGCCGCGCGCACCACGGTCAGCGAGCTCTGCCTCGGCGGCCTGATCAAGCACGTGGCGGTCACCGAGGACGCGTGGATGCGGTTCGCGGTCGACGGCGCCGAGGCGATGATGAGCGCGCCGGTGGACTGGGCGAACGGGTTCCGGATGGTCGCGGGAGAGACCCTCGCCGGGCTCCTCGACCAGTACGCCCAGGTCGCGGCCCGCACCGACGAGCTGATCGCCACCCTCGACCTGGACTCGGCACAGGCGCTGCCGGTGGCGCCCTGGTTCGAGCCGGGCGCGAGCTGGTCGGTGCGCCGCGTCCTGCTGCACCTCATCGCGGAGACCTCGCAGCACGCCGGGCACGCCGACATCCTCCGCGAGGCAATCGACGGCGCCAAGACGATGGGCTGACCCGGCCGGGGTCAGCGGGGGCGCTCGACCCGCCCAGCGCGCCAGGCCGAGCAGGGGCGGCCGTCCTCGGTCTCCGCCCGATCGGCGCGGGCGGCGCGCGCCTCCACCAGCGCGGCGTGCTGCCCGCCCGCCACTGGGTCCGGCGGCGATCTCCGGCGTGACCCTCGCCACCCCGAGCGGCGGGAATGTGACGCCCGGGGTATGCCCGGCGCTGAGGGACACGAGATGAACGCACATCGGATGGACCAGGAGACCGTCGAGCGACTGCTCGGCAGCCCGGTCGTCGACCCGCACGACGGCCCGGAGCCGCTCGTCCGGCTGCTGACGGCGGTGCGCGCCGCCCCGCACCCCACCGAACTGCGCGGCGAGAGCGCCGCGATGCAGGCGTTCCGCACGGCCCGCGCCGGTGCTGCGCGGCCCACCCGCACGGCCCGCGCCGGTGCTGAACGGCCCACCCCGCGGCCCGCCCGTCCGCGGTTCCTGGCCCAGCTGGCCGGGCTGAAGCTCGCGCTCGCGGGCCTGGCCGTGGCCGCCAGCGGGGGCATCGCCCTCGCCGCCGCCACCGGCACCCTGCCCGGCCCGCTGCACCGCGACGACCCGGCTCCGCCGACCGCGTCCACCGTGCCGCACGACAGCCCCTCCCCGACCGCCGGACGGGACGGGTCCGGCGCGCCGTCCGGGGTGGAGTCACGACGCCCGTCGCCGGCCGCCTCGGTCCTCGGGCTGTGCCACGCCTACCGGGCCGGCGCCGCGGAGAACCCCGGCCGCGCCCTGGACAACCCGGCCTTCGCCGACCTCATCGCCCGCGCGGGCGGCCGGAACCAGGTACCCGGCTACTGCGAGCGGGTGGTCCGCGGCACCGGCGCCCCGGTGCCCCCGACAGCAGACCGCTCGGACCCGGCGCCCCCGACGGCCGACCGCCCCGACCCGGCGACCCGGCGGCCCGACGCCCGGCCCTCCGGCGCGGGCCGGACGGCGTCGACGCCGGGCGGAAAGCCCACCGCGCCCGGCGGCACCGCCCGGCCGGGTCCGCCCACCCCCCGCTGACCCGGCCACCACCCGGCCCGTGGTGGCCGGCTCGACAGCTCTGCGGTGGTCCGTGCCCGGGCGGACCGGCCTCCCGCCGAGGCGTGACGGTGCGGGCTGGTAGCTTGCGCCGATGAGTCTGCGGCGTCGACGCGTGGCGATGGTCCTCCGCCTGGCGACCGTCGTCGCCGTGCTGGCCGGGATCGTGCTCACCGCGCTCGGTCCGGCCACGGTCACCGGCCTGCTGCCCTACTTCACCATCCAGAGCAACGTCGCGGTCGGGCTCTTCGCCGGCTACGCCGCCTGGCGGGCCTGGCGGGCCCGGGCCGAGCCACCGTCGGCACTCAAGGGCGCGGTCACCCTGTACATCACCATCACCGGGGTGGTGTACCACCTGGTCCTGGCCAACCCGGCCAGCCCCTTCGCGATGACCCAGCCGGAACGCGCGCTCGGCGAGGCGCTGGGCAACCAGTTCCTGCACACCGTCGTACCGCTGCTGGCGATCGCCGACTGGGCGCTGTTCGACCAGCGCGGCCGGCTCCGCGTACGGCACGCCGCCTGGTGGCTGGCCTTTCCGCTGGCGTACCTGGGTTTCGCGCTGGTGCGCGGGCTCGTCGTGCACCGGTACCCGTACCCGTTCATCGACGCCGGGCAGCTCGGCTACGCCGGGGTGTCGGTCAGCGCCGTCCTCTTCGCCGTCGCGTTCTGGGTGCTCGGCCTGCTCTTCGTCGGCGTCGACCGGGGGCTGTCCCGGCGGGTGCCCGCCCGCCCGGCCGACACCCCGGCGGTCGCCGTCCCCGCGCCGCGGCCGGCCCCCGACGACACCCCGGCTGAGACTCCCGCCGGGCAGCGGTGACCGCCCGGGCCGCGGCGCGGCGGGAGGATCAGCGCAGCCGGGAGCGGCGCCCCCGGGGGTGGGTGGAGCGGTCCCGGCCGTACGCGTCGGCGTGGCCCCACCGGCCCGGGACGTCCAGCAGTTCGATCCGGCCGAAGCCCTCCGGCACGGCCGGGCTGACCAGCAGGTTGTCGCCGCAGGGCCGTAACCCGAGGATGGTGCCCAGCAGCATCAGCAGCGCCCCGGAGGCCCAGGACTGCGGGCGGCCCGCCATCGGCAGCTGCACCGGGTACCTGGTGACCTCGCGGGGGTAGCCGGCGATCACCTCCGGCACCGGCCCGCCGAGCAGTTCCGCGATCGCGAGGACGCCGGCGGCGACCCGGGCCGCCTCCTCGTCGTGGTGGTAGCGGCGCAGACCGGCGGCGACCAGCGAGTTGTCCCACGGCCAGACCGCGCCGACGTGCGCCCCCACCGGGTTGTACGGCAGCTGCCCCTCGGCCAGGGTCCGCACCCCCCAGCCGGTGAACAACTCCGGTGAGAGCAGATGCCCCGCGAGGTCCGCGGAGCGCTCCTCGGGGACGATCCCGCTCCACAGCAGGTGGCCGATGTTGGAGGTGAGCGTCTCCACGGGCGTGCCGTCCGGCTCCAGCGCCAGCGCGTAGTACCCCCGCCGGGGCAGCCAGAAGTCCCGGTCGAAGCGTTCCTTGAGGGCCGCCGCCTCCCGCTCCAGCCGCTGCGCGTACGCCGGGTCGTCCCAGAACTCCCGGGCCAGGCGGGCACCCCGTAGCTTCGCGTCGTAGGCGTACCCCTGCAACTCGCAGGTGGCCCGGGGGAACCCCGGCTCTCGGCCGTCGCGGTGCACGATCGCGTCGGGCGAGTTCTTCCAGCCCTGGTTGACCAGCCCGTTGCTCAGGTTGCGCCGCTGGTAGCGCAGGTATCCCTCGCCGGTCGGGTCCCCGTACGCGTCGATCCAGTCCAGCGCCATCCGGGCCGGATGACGCAGCTCCCGCACCAGCGCGGCGTCGCCGGACCAGCGCTCGTACTCGTCGAGCAGCACGACGAAGAGCGGGGTGGTGTCGGCGGCCCCGTAGTAGAGCGCGGTCGGCTGTTCGCCGAAGCCGGCGGACTCGCCGTAGCGCAGCTCGCCGAGGATCTTGCCGGGTTCCTCGTCCCGCTCGTCGTCGAGCCGCCCACCCTGGGCGAGGGCCAGCACCCGCAGGGTGGTCGGGGCCAGTTCGGGGGTGAACGGCAGGGTCTGCAGGCAGGTGACGACGGCGTCCCGGCCGTAGAGGGCCATCGCCCACGGCAGGCCGCCCACCGGCACCTGCCCGGGATAGGACAGCGGCGTGTAGCGCAGCGCGGCCAGGTCGGTCAGGACACCCTGGTAGACGTCCGCCAGGGTGTCGCGCTCGGCCCACAGCTGCGGGGCCCGAGCGCGCCACTGGCGCAGGTCCTCGCGCATGTCCCGGCCGACCAACTGCCGGTGGGTCTCCAGGCTGCTGCGCAGGTCGCGTCCGCCCTCACCGCGAACCGTCATGCCGACGTGCAGGTCGGTGATCCACTGCCCGTTGGCCGGGACGCTGATCCGGTAGGTGATGCCGCCCTCGTCGACATGTCCCGCAGCGGTGCTGGAGATGATCGTTTCCCGGCTGAACCGGTCCCGCTCGTACCGCAGCCGCAGCGCCCGGTCGGCGGAGGAGGCGGTGGCGGTCGTCCGGCGGAATCTCGGGCTGCGGATCTCGGCGGTGTCGGCGAAGTCGGCGGCGATGTCCATCCGGACGACCAGCTCGGCCGGGTCGGCACCGTGGTTGAGCACGGTGATCCGCTCGTTGAAACTGTCGTCGATGGACCGGTGGCGGATGACCGAGACGTCCGCGTCGACGTAGCGGCTGGCGGGACCGGGGACCAGGAAGAACCGGGTCTCGAAGTAGCTGAGGTCGTCGCGGGACAGGGCGTTCAGCCGCTCGCCGTCCACGGTGAGCACCCAGCGGGACACGAACCGGGTGTCGAAGGAGAAGAGCCCCAGCGGCGCCCGCGGGTCGATCTCCATGTCGCCCTGGGCGTCGCTGGCGGCGAAGGCGTTCCCGGCGACGACGTGGACGCGTTCCTGTCTCATCGGCGCGCCGACCCGGGTCCGGCGACGTCGCGGGGGTGCCGGGCGTCGGGCGGGCCCGGGAAGATGCGCCGCAGCGCCAGCAGCAGCCGGATGTCACCCTGCACGGTCAGGTCGTTACGCATGAGCGCGGCCACCACGTGCGTCCGGCCGGCGGCGAGCCGGTCGAAGACCTCCCGGTCGGCCCGGACCACCAGGTCGGCCTCGTCCGCCGAGCGGGCCACGTCGAGGCACTGGTCGTGCAGGGTGAGGTACCAGTGCTCCGTACGGCCCCCGTCGTGCAGGTCGAGCCGGAGCGTGCCGGCGGTGGTCTCGGGCAGTTCGGGGCGGCGGCGCGGACTCAGCCGCTCCAGGAACTCTGCCGCCGACATGGCCATGGCCCCCTCTCCCGCGTGGTCCGCACAGCCGGAGTCAGCACGGTCGCACCCCGGAGGGTGAGGCGACCTCATCCGGACCGGGTGAGCCGTGGCGCCGGGCGTGCGGGCGGCGGGATCCGGGGTAGCTGGAGCGGAGGGAGGCGACGATGCGCGAACTGGACGACCCACGGGTGGGCCGGGTGCTGGCGGCGCTGCTGGCCATGCAGCGGCAGTCCTGGGAGCAGGGGGTGGCCGGGCACGCGCTGCTCGACCTCGGCCGCGACCAGCAGGCGGTGCTGCTGGCCGACGCGGCGGTGACCCGCCAGCACCCGGACGGGCGGCTCGGCGACGTGTCCGGCGAGAACGGCGCGGTCAACGGCGCCGCCTGCGGGGAGGCGCTGTGGCACGCCGTGGCCGCGCATCCGGACGAGCGGTGGTCGGCGGCGCTGGACCGGCAGCTCGACTGGCTGCTGACCCGGGCGCCCCGGGCGGCCGACGGCACCCTGTTCCACCTGCTCGGCAACCGGCAGGTCTGGGCGGACACCGTCTACATGGTGGTGCCGCTGCTCGCCCTCTGCGGGCACCCCGCCGCGGCCGCGGGCCAGGTGGACGGCCACCGTCACCGGCTGCACGACGAGCGCAGCGGGCTCTACGCGGCCCGCTGGGACGACGACCGGGGGCGCCTGGCGCACCCGGGCCACTGGGGCACCGGCAACGGGTGGGTGGTCGCCGGCATCGCCCGTGCGCTGCGGCTGCGCGCCGACTGGCCCGCCGACCGGCGGGCGGAGCTGGCCGGGCACGCCCGGCAGGTGCTCGACGCCTGCCTGGCGCACCGCCGGCCGGACGGGCTCTTCCACGACATGCTCGACGACCCGGGCAGCTTCGTCGAGGTCAACGTCGCGCAGATGCTGGCGTACGCGGCGCTGACCGGGGTCGCCGACGGCTGGCTGCCGGCGTCGTACCGGGACGTCGGGCGGGACCTGTTCGCCGCCGCGAACCGCCAGGTCGACCGGCACGGGCTGGTCCGGCCGGTCAGCGGCGCGCCGGACTTCACCCGCCCCGGCACCTCCGCCGAGGCGCAGGCGTTCCACCTGCTCGCGTACGCCGCGCTGCGGCGGGCCGGGTGACGGCGGCTCAGCCCGCGCGGAGCAGGCCCCGCACGTAGGCGGCCTGGCCGACGTGCTGCAGGGCGTCCTCGGCCACGCTGACCAGCCGCACCCCGAGGGTCACCGGCGGGTCCCACGCCTCGTCCACCACCCGGTCCAGGTCCGCCGGCCGCAGCCCGGCCAGGAACTCCCGGGTACGCCGTGCGACCGCCTCGTGGTAGTCGACCAGGGCCCCGGCGCTCTCCGGGCGCACCGCGGCGACCCGCTGCGGGTTGTGACCGTAGCCGGTGTCGTCCGGATCGGGGGTCAGGCCGAACCGGGCCGCCCAGTCGCCGGAGACCCAGAGCTGGTCCGCGCCGAGCAGGTCGGCCACGTGGTGGTCCTCGATGCGGGTCAGGTGCCAGACCAGCCAGCCGACCGGGTTGGCGCCGGGCCCCGGCGAGCGGCGCAGCTCCTCCGGGCTCAGCCCGTCCACCGCCGCGCGCACCAGGTCGGGCAGCCGGTCGTAGGTCTCGATCAACAGGTCGTCCACGTCCACCGGAACACTCCTTAGCAGGCCGCCGTCTCCCGTCGGGTACCGCCGGCCGGGGCCGGTAAACCCGGCCTCTAGGGTGATCACGTGGTCGCGGCGCTGGAGCTGTATCTGGACACCGACGCCACCCGTCGCATCCGGGTCCTGTGGGACGCGTTGGAGGCCGAGGGCGTGCAGAGCATGCGCTCGCTGCTGGAGCAGCGGCACCGGCCGCACGTCTCCCTCGCCGTGGCACCCCGCCTCGATCCGGAGCGGGTGGCCGAGGCGCTGCGCGGGACGGTGGTCGCCGCGCCGCTGCGGCTGGGCTTCGACCACGCCGGGCAGTTCGTCGGCCGGGTGCTCTGGCTCGGCGTCACCCCCACCGTCGAACTGCTGGCCCACCAGGCCCTGGTGCACGAGCGACTGGCCCGGGCCGGGATCGCCCTGTCCGAGCAGTACCGGCCGGGACGCTGGGTGCCGCACTGCACGCTGTCCATGCGGGTGCCGAACACGCTGATGGCCGCCGCCGTACGCCGATGCCTGGAGATGCTGCCGCTCCAGGCGACGGTGGTAGGCGCCGCCGTCGCCGACCACGCCCGCCACATCTCCCACCCCCTCCCCTGACCC
>NZ_JBPQTL010000100.1:0-21191 GCF_051386295.1 Micromonospora sp. URMC 105
GTTGCGCCCGGCGGCGAGCGACTGCCAGCCGCCCGTCTGCGCCGGGGCGGGCCGACGCTGGTGCTCGCCGCCACCGACCCGGCCAACCCGTACGGGGCCGCGCTGCCCTGGCCGGAACGGGTGGTGGACTCCGGGGACGGGGCCGCCCCGGCGACCGGGCACCGGGCCGGCCGCAAGGCCGGCGCGCTGGTGGTGCTGGTCGACGGGGATCTGGTGCTCTACGTCGAGCGGGGCGGCCGGACGATCCTGTCGTTCACCGACGACGCCGAGGCGCTCGCCGCGGCCGGCAAGGCGCTCGCCGACGCGGTGCACTCCGGCGCGCTGGGGGCGATGTCGGTGGAGCGGGCCGACGGGGAGGCGGTGGGCTCCTCGCCGCTGCGCGACGCGCTCACCGCCGCCGGTTTCCGGGCCACCCCGCGCGGGCTGCGGCTGCGCGGCTGACGCCCGGGCGGGGCCGGGGCCGCGGCCGGTCAGCCCAGCTTGGCGAGGACGTCGTTGTACCGCTTGCGCTCGGCCGCGCCGGTCTTCGTGCCGAGGTAGCTCAGCACCACGGCGCCCTTGCGGTAGGCGTCGGCGCCCCAGATGTCCATCTGGTTGGTCGCGTTCGCCTCGGTGGGGAAGACGTACACCTTCACCGCGTCGGTGGTCAGCAGCTCCGCGCAGCCGATGCCGGCGCCGTTCGGTCCACAGTCGACCGTCCGGTTACGCACGTTGCTCACCTTCAGACCGGCCGCCGTGAACGCGTCGACGACCTTCCGGGCTCCGGGGGTGCCGGCGGCCTTCGTCGGCATCCGGAAGGCCGGAGTGGACGGGCTCTCCGACGGGGTCTTGGGTGCCTTGCCGTTCGCCGGGCCGGTCGGTTCCTCCGGCGGCGGCGCCTCGCTGGGGGCGACGGCCTTCGGCGAACCGTCCGCCCAGGAGGGATCCCCGGGCTCGGGGTCGCTGCCGCAGGCGGAGAGCCCGAGGGCGAGCAGGATCGTCACGGCGGCCGGCAGGACACGAACGCGTTTCGTCACCCCGGCAGTCTGCCGAATGCGGTGACGGAGCGGCACCGGCCGGTCGGCCGAGCGGCGTTCTCCGGTCAGCGCCGCCCCCGCACCGGCTAGCCTCCTCCCCATGGCCCCGACCGCCTGGATCTCGCTGACCACCGACTACGGCCTCGCCGACGGGTTCGTGGCCGCCTGCCACGGGGTGATCGCCCGGATCGCCCCGGCGGTGCGGGTCGTCGACGTGACCCACCTGGTGCCGGCCGGTGACGTCCGCCGCGGGTCGGTGGTGCTGGCCCAGACGGTGCCGTCCCTGCCGCACGGGGTGCACGTGGCGGTGGTCGACCCGGGCGTCGGCACGACCCGGCGGGGCGTCGCGCTGATCACCCCGGGCGGGCTGCTGGTCGGGCCGGACAACGGCCTGCTGCCGCCCGCCGCCACCGCCCTGGGCGGGGTCACCGCCGCGGTGGAGCTGACCAACCCGGAGTGGCTGGCCCCGCAGGTGTCCCGCACCTTCCACGGCCGGGACGTCTTCGCGCCGGTCGCCGCCCGGCTCGCCCTCGGCGCCCCGCCGGCCGACGCCGGGCCGCCGGTCGACCCGGCCACCCTGGTCCGGCTGCCCGAGCCGGTGCTGCGCCGGGACGCCGACGGGTTCACCGCCGAGGTGCTCACCGTCGACCACTTCGGCAACGTCCAGCTCGCCGCCGGCGCCGACCTGCTGCCCGCCCTGCCCGAGGCGGTGCGGGTCGCCGGGCGGCCCGCCGTACGCGGGCGGACCTTCGGCGACGCCGCGACCGGCGCGCTGGTGCTCTTCGCCGACTCCGCCGGTCTGCCGGCGGTGGCGGTGAACGGCGGGCGGGCGGCGGACCTGCTCGGGGTGGCGCCGGGCGATCTGGTCACGGTGCGCAGTGAGCATGACGGGGGCAACGGGCAGCGGGCCGGCCACGGGGGACACTGACCCTGCCGCCGTACGGTCCGGTGTGGAATGCTGCTCGGCGTGGGTGAGCTCTGGGTACCGGTTGCCTGTCCCTGCTGCGGTTCGCGGACCGGTGGGGGCACCTGCCCGGTCTGCTTCTGGACGGACGACGGCCAGGCCGACGCGGACGCCGACGTGGTACGCGGCGGCCCGAACGGTGACCTCAGCCTCACCCACGCCCGGCTGAACTTCGCCGTCTACGGCGCCAGTCACCCGCGCTATCAGGACATGGTCCGCGCCGCCCGCCCCGACGAGCGGCCCTGACCGACCTGACCGGGCGGCACCGGGGCCGCCGGACCGGCGAGGCGTCCCGCACCCCGCCGGTCCACCCCTGCGCTCAGCAGCGCGGCACCGTCCCGCCGTAGACGGCGGAGATGTACGCGTGGCTGACGTACTGGCCGCCGGCCAGCCGGTTCCAGCGGCTGGTGGTGCGGTACGGCCCGGTGACCGTCTGCCCGACGACGTAGCACTGGATCGGCACGTGGGCGTAGGTGGCGGCGAGCCCGCGCACGCCGTACCCGGTGCCGGGGCCGGTGCGGACGTTGAGCGGCCCGTCGCCGACCACGCCGCGGGGTCCCCCGCCGGTCCACAGGTACGCCACGTCGACCCAGGCGTTGTCGGTCAGCAGCAGCCCGTCGGCGAAGGTGCCGTCGGCCAGGTCGATGCCGGCCGGGTTGAGCACGGTACGGCCGAACTGGTCCCGCCCGCCGTTGTAGCCCGACTGGTACGCCGCCTGCGCCTGCGGCCGCCCCTGCGGCAGGTCCTTCCAGTTCTCCCGGACGGCGCTGGGGTTCCAGTAGTCGTCCCGGGTGTTCCACGGCCCGACGTCCCAGACCGGGGCGTACTCGCAGCGGCTGCCGCTGGTGGTGCAGACCCGCACGGTGTAGTCGCCGCTGTTGAGCGGGGCGAGGCCGCGCCGGCTGGGCAGCGCCACGAAGTGGTCCCGGGGCCGGATGATCCGCCCGTTGGCGGTCTGCTCGCCGACCAGTCCCACCCGGGTGGCGTAGACCCGGAAGACCAGGCCGGGGGTGGCCGCCGAGACGGCCAGGACGGTGTCGGCGGTGAGGCCGACGGCGCGTACCGAGGCGGTGGCGCGCGGGTTGCGGGCGCTGAGCAGCACGCGGGTCTGGACCCGGGTGACCGGCCCGTCGAAGACGGCGCCGGCGCCGGTGGCCTCCCGCCACTCGGTCCAGCCGGCGCTGCGCCAGCCGCGCACCTGGGCCTGCACCGCACCGCCCCGGGCCACGTCGGCGGCGACCTCGGCGCGGATCCGGGTGGCCGGGCGGGCCAGGGTGCGCGCCGTGGTGAGCAGGGTGCCTTCGGCGACCGGCCCGCCGGCGGCGGCCGGGCGGGTGCGGGCCGCCGGCCGGGTGTCGGCGAGCCGGAGCCGGCCGGCGCTGACCCGGACGTTGACGTCGTCGCCACCGGCGACGGTGAGTTCGGCGGACCAGCGCTCGGCCTCGGGGGCGGTGGCGGTGGACGGGGCGGGTACGGCCCGCGGCGCGGCGAGCGCGGGGGCCGGTAGGAGGCTCGCGGCGACGGCTGCGGTCAGCACGCCGGCGAGCAGGGTGGAGGGAACAGGACGCGGGGTACAGCTCATGGCATTCTCCTCAGAACCCCCTGATACTGCGTTGTCAGGAGATCAAGGGGAAGCAAGGTACAAATAGCGACACATGCGAATTTCACTCGGACGAGGGAGGATGGTGGGGTGCCCGAAGGCGACACCGTCTGGAACACCGCCCGCGTCCTGCACCGGGCGCTGGCCGGCGCCACCCTGACCGGCAGCGACTTCCGGGTGCCGCAGCTGGCCACCACCGACCTGACCGGGTGGACGGTGCGCGAGTCGGCCAGCCGGGGCAAGCACCTGCTGCTCCGCCTGGCCGCGCCCGAGGCGGCGTCGGACGTGCGGCACTGGACGCTGCACTCGCACCTGCGGATGGACGGCGCCTGGCGGGCGTACGCCCCCGGGGAACGCTGGGCCGCGCGGCCCGCGCACCTGATCCGGGTGGTGCTGCGCAGCACGCCCGCGGTGGCCGTCGGCTACCACCTGCACGAGCTGGCGCTGCTGCCGACGGCCGAGGAGGAGTCCCTGGTGGGGCACCTCGGGCCCGACCTGCTCGGCCCGGACTGGGACGCGGCCGAGGCGGTCCGCCGCCTCGCCGCGCATCCGGAGTCCACCATCGGCGAGGCGCTGCTGGACCAGCGCAACCTCGCCGGGGTCGGCAACCTCTACAAGTGCGAGGTGCTCTTCCTGCGCGGCGTCTCGCCGTGGACGCCGGTCGGCGCGGTGCCCGACCTGGCCGGCACGGTGGCCCTGGCCCAGCGGCTGCTGGCGGCCAACCGGGGCCGCTGGACGCAGAGCACCACCGGCTCGTTGCACCGGGGCGGGACCAGCTACGTCTACGGCCGGCGGGCCCAGCCCTGCCGGCGTTGCGGCACCGCCATCCGCAAGGAGGAGCTGGGCGAGCGGGTCACCTACTGGTGCCCGGTGTGCCAGCCCGCACCCGAGCCGGCGCAGCCGTGACCGACACGCCCGGGCGACGGGACACGTACCGGATTGGGACGATTGGGTAGTTCCTATCCGGCCGCCGAGGTCGCATGCTGCGGTTGAGTGCTCACCGCTCGTCACTGCCGGGCGCGACCACCCGCCACGTCGAGGTGGCGGCCACCGCGCCCCCAGGCCCCGGGGAGAGCCATGGCCCTGTTCCGCAGACTGCGCTCCAGCTGGCCGGTCCGCGCCGACCGCGCCGGCGGGCCCACGGTGCCGGCGGCGCGTACCCCCGACGCGGCCGGGCCGGCGCCGGCCAGCCTGGACCCGGCCGCCGTCCCGCGCTGCTTCGGCCCGGTGCCCAACTTCGCGCACAGCCCGCTGCCGGCGCTCGACGACCGCGGGCGGGTGGTGCCCGGCACCGGCATCCGCAAGTTCGTCGACGCGCTGCCGCTGCCGGGCCCGCTCGGGCGCAACGGGCTCGGCGCGCACCTGCCCGTCGCGGTGCCGGACACGATCAGCTACCCGGGCTGCGACTACTACGAGATCGGGCTCTGCGAGTACACCCAGCGGCTGCATCGGGACCTGCCCACCACCCGGCTGCGCGGCTACCGGCAGCTCAACCTCGGCACCGACCTCGACGGGCACAACACCGTCGCCCCGCCGGAGCGGCCGTACCACCTGGGGCCGATGATCGTCGCGCGGCGCGGGCGGCCGGTGCGGGTCAAGTTCATCAACCAGCTGCCCACCGGCCGGGCGGGCGAGCTCTTCCTGCCCGTCGACACCACCCTGGACGGGACCGGCATCGGGCCGCTGGACGGGCCGGCGCCGTACCCGCAGAACCGGGCGGTGCCGCACCTGGCCGGCGCGCACACCGGCTGGACCAGCGCCGGGAACCCGTGGCAGTGGGTGACCCCGGCGGGTGAGATCACCCCGTACCCGAACGGGCCGGGACTGAGCCACGTGCCGGACATGCCGCACCCCGGCCTGGGTGCCACCACGCTCTACTTCCCGAACGAGCAGAGCGGCCGGCTGATGTGGCTGCACGACAACACCCTGGGGATGTCCCGGCTGACCGTCTACTCCGGGCAGCTGGCGCCCTACCTGCTCGTCGACCCCGCCGAGGAGCGGCTGGTGGCCGACGGCGTGCTCCCGGCCGAGCAGCTCCCGCTGGTGATCCAGGACAAGACCTTCGTCCCCGACGACGCCCAGCTCGCCGCTGAGGACCCGACCTGGGACCGGGATCGGTGGGGCACCCGGGGCAACCTCTGGCACCCGCACGTCTACCAGCCCCGGCAGAACCCGTACGTCCCGTCGGGGCGCAACCCGACCGGCCGCTGGGACTACGGCCCGTGGGTGCCCGCGCCGGGCGGCGGCGACCCGCTCTGGGTCGGCCCGGTGGACAACCCGCACCACGACCCGGTCGCCGCCCCGGAGGAGCCGCCCCGGGCGCCGGGGCTGCCGCACCCGGGCGCGGTGCCCGAGGCGTACGGGGACACCGCGCTGGTCAACGGCGTCGCGTACCCGTACCTGACGGTGCAGCCGAAGGCGTACCGGTTCCGGATCCTCAACGCTTGCGCCGACCGCAGCCTCAACCTGGCGCTCTACCGGGCCCGCTCCGACGCGGCGATGTGGCATCCGGACGGGGCGCTGGCCGACGCCGGGGCCGGCGAGGTGCCGATGGTGGAGGCGATGCGCGCCTCGGGCCGGCCGGCCGACTGGCCCACCGACGGGCGCGAGGGGGGCGTGCCCGATCCCCGGGCGGCGGGACCGCGCATGATCCGGATCGGCAACGAGGCCGGCCTGCTCCCCGCGCCGGTGGTGGTGCCGAACCGGCCGATCGGCTACCGCTACGACCGGCGCGACCCGACGGTGCTCAACGTGGACGGGCACGCGCTGCTGCTCGCGCCGGGCGAACGAGCCGACGTGGTCGTCGACTTCTCCACTGTCGCGCCCGGCGGCACGCTGATCCTCTACAACGACGCCCCGGCCCCGCTGCCCTGCTTCGACCCCCGCTACGACCACCACACCGACGCCCCGGACCGCGCCGCCGAGGGAGGCGTCGCCGGCACCCGCCCCGGGTACGGCCCGAACACCCGCACCCTGCTCCAGTTCCGGGTGGCCGGCACCCCGGCCGAGCCGTACGACCTCGGCCGGCTGGTGGAGCGGCTGCCCGGGGCGTACGCGGCCGGCCAGCGACCGCCGATCGTGCCGCAACCGGAGTACGACGCGGCGTTCGGCACCCGCACCGCCGGCCGGACGCAGGTGCCGGCGCACGCCACCACGATCAGCTTCACCCCGACCGGCGCCACCGCCCCGGTGACCCTGCCGATCGAGGTGAAGACGGTCGGGCAGGTCTTCGAGCCGGGGCACGGGCGGCAGGCCGGGCGGCTCGGCGTCGGTCACCCGCACGCGGGCCCGCTCGGCCCGGCGTCCCTGCCGCTGGGCCCGGCCGATCCGGCGACCGAGGTGCTGGTGGCCGCCGACCCGGACGGGCCGCCGGGCGCGGCGGCCGACGGTACCCGGGTGTGGCGGATCAGCGGGACCGACCGGCAGACCCACACGGTGCGGATCAGCGGCTGCGACGTGCAACTGGTCAACCGGGTCGGCCGGGACGGCACCGTCCGCTCCCCGGACGGCGGCGAGCTGGGCTGGAAGGAGACGATCCGGGTCAACCCCGCCGAGGACGTGGTGGTGGCGCTGCGGCCGGTGGTGCCCCCGCTGCCGTTCAAGATCGGCGACAGCGTACGGCTGCTCGACCCGACCCGGCCGGCCGGCGCCCGGGTGGGCAGCACCGGAGTCAGCCCGCTCGACGGGCGCCCGGCGACGGTGGTCAACCAACTGGTCAACCTGGGCTGGGAGTACCGCTGGTCCAGCGGCGCGGCCGGCCAGCGCGACCTGGGGATGAGCCGCCCGCTGGTGCTGCGGGTCGCGCCCCGGGGGCCGAGCGGGCTCACCGCCACGCCGGTGCCCGGCTCGGCGACCGCGCTGCCGGCGATCGCCCTGGCCTGGACCGGCAACGGCAGCCGCCCACCGGCCACCAGTCACCTGCTGCAGCGGGCCACCGATACGGCCTTCACCGAGGGGCTGACCACGATCACCGTGGCGGCCACCGCCACCCGGTACACCGACGCGACGGTCACCCCCGGCGTCACCTACCACTACCGGATCCGGGCGGAGAACGCGGTGAGCTGCTCGGCCTGGTCCAACAGCGTCCCCGCATCGGTGCGGCTCAGCGCGCCGACCGGTCTCGCCGCGGCCGTGCCGCCGGCCGCTCCGCTGCGGATCGCGCTGCGCTGGGCGAACCGCTCCTTCGCCACCGGGATCGACGTGCAGCGGGCCACCAACCCGACCTTCACCAGCGGACCGGCCACCACGGCGATCGCGGTGGCGGACAACCACGTCGACCCGGCGGTGGCCCCGGACACCACGTACTACTACCGGGTCCGCACCACGTACCTGGGGGCGGCCTCCCCGTGGTCGACGGTGGCCACGGTGACCACCCCACCGGCGCCGGCGGCGCCGACCGGGGTGACCGCCACCCCGAGCGCCCCCGCGCCGGACACGGCGACGGTGGTGCTGAACTGGGCGGCGGGTACGCCGAGCGGGCCGGGCGCGGGCTGCACCGTGCAGCGGGCGCTGGACCCGTCGTTCACCCGGGAGGTGGCCACCTTCACCGTGACCGGCCGGGGCTTCACGAACACCGGGCTGGCCCGGGGCGTCACCTACCACTACCGGATCCGCTCGTTCAACGTGGTCGGCAGCTCGCCGTTCACCGGGCCGGTCCCGGTCACCACGCCGGACTGAGCCGCCCGGGCAGCGGTGCGCCGGGCGGGCCGGTCAGCGGGTCGGGGTGCGCAGCGGATCGCCGACGGCGCGCAGCTCGGCCAGCGCCGAGGCCACGCCGTGCAGCAGGTCGGTCGCCTCGGTCAGCCGCGAGGCGGCCGGGTGCTCGGTGCTGGGGCGGGCGTCCTCGGCCACGTAGCCGGCCGCCGCGACGACCAGGCCCTCGTACGCGGCCACCCCGCTGTCGAGCTGGCCGACCAGCGTGCGGTGTGCCTCGCCGAGACGGGACCGGGCCTCCGGCGGGGCCAGTTTGAGGGCCCGTTCCACGCTCGCCACCCGGCCGGCCAGGTCACGCAGCGAGCGGTCGGCCGCGGCGGCCTCCAGCACCGCCGGCTCGGCCAGCCCGGTCAGCCGGGGCGCCATGCCGGCGAGGGTGAGAGCGGCCCGGTCCAGCCGGGCCCACGCCGGGCCTGCGGTGGTGCCGCGCAGCGCCAGCCGGGAGCGGACCCGGCGTACCTCGGCCAGCACGCCCGGGCCGACGGGAAGGCGCTCCACGGCGGCGACCAGCCGGGCCCGGGACCGGGCGGCGGCCTCGGCCGGGTCGAGGGCGGGCGGTGCGGGCCGGGCCGCGAGGGCGCGCAGGTCGACCCAGCGCCAGGCGGCCAGCGCCACCGCGCTGCCCGCCGCGCCGGCCCAGGCCGCGTCGGGCAGCCCGAGCCCGGCGTACGGGGTCAGCACGGCCGCCGCGCCGCCGAGCCCACCGGCCAGGACGCTCCACCGCCGGGCGGAACTCCGCAACCGGCGCAACCGACGGAAGTGTCGTGCTCGCTCGTCCGCCACCCGTACCTCCTCGTACCGTCCGCTCAGCCGGCGGCGGTGGTATCCCCCGTGCCGCGGTCGCGGGTCATGCTCGCGCGGATCTCGTCGAGCCGCGCGGCGGCTGCCGGGTCGGCCGCCGGGACAGCCGGCTGGTTCTGCTGCTGCACGGCCGGCTGCTCCTGCTTGCCCAGCTGGTCACCGGCCATGCTCGCGCGGATCTGCTCCAGCCGGGACGACCCGGCGCTGTCCAGCGTCGACTTCTGGATCTCCAGCATCCGTCCCTCGACGGAGTTGCCGGCCAGCTCCGCGCGGCCCATCGCGTTGGCGTAGCGGCGCTCGATGCGGTCGCGCACCTCGTCCAGCGAGGGAGTGTTGCCGGGGGCGGTGACCGCGGACATCGACTCCAGCGAGCGGGCCACGCTCTCCTGCATCTTGGCCTGCTCCAGCTGGCTGAGCAGCTTGGTGCGCTCGGCGAGCTTCTGCTGGAGGATCATCGAGTTGTTCTCGACCGCCCGGCGGGCCTGGGCGGCCGCGCCGAGCGCCTGGTCGTGCAGGGTCTTCAGGTCCTCGGTGGCCTGCTCGGCGGAGACCAACTGGGTGGCCAGCACCTGGGCGGACTGCTCGTAACGGCCGGCCTCGGTCTCGTCGCCCCGGGCGCGGGCCTGGTCGGCGAGGACCAGCGCCTGCCGGGCGTTGCCCTGGAGCCGTTCGACCTCGGACATCTGCCGGGAGAGCTTCATCTCCAGCTGGCGCTGGTTGCCGATCACCGCGGCCGCCTGCTGGACCAGCGCCTGGTGCTGGCGCTGCGCCTCCTCGATGGCCTGCTGGATCTGCACCTTCGGGTCGGCGTGCTCGTCGATCTTGGAACCGAAGAGCGCCATCAGGTAGTGCCAGCCCTTGACGAACGGGTTCGCCATCTCCGCGGTATCCCCTCAGTAGCGTCGCTGCGCCTCGACCGGAGCCGGACCGGGCCGACCGGTCGGCCGCGTCCTCCCATCGTCGCAGCCGGACGCCAGCGGGACGTCCGTACCGCGGGAGCGCCGTACGGCCTGCGATCAACCCTACGCGGCGGGCGCGAGCCCGGCCATGTGGCGCGGAGGGCGGGCGATCAGGCGGCGCAGACCACGTCCCGCTCGGCGGGGCGGACCCGGGTGCTGCGCAGGGTGGCCTTCAGCGGCGAGTCCTGGCGGACCGAGACGGCCACCTTGCCGTCGGAGGTGACCTGGCGGACGCCCCGGTTGGTGGCCTTGCGCACGGCCACCGGGGCCGGCGCCGGCTGGGCCGGCTCGTCCTGCATCGGCACCAGCACGCCCGGCAGCTGCTCGGCGAGGGCGACCGTGTCGCTGACCTCGCGCAGCAGCTCGGACAGGCGGGCGCCGAGGGCGTCGCAGATCGCGGCCAGCAGCTCGCTGGAGGGCTCCTTCTGGCCGCGTTCGATCTCGGACAGGTAGCCGAGGCTGACGTTGGCAGCGGTCGAGACCTCACGCAGGGTGCGGTGCTGACCCTGTCGGCGCGCCCGCAGAGCGTCGCCGATCACGCGTCGTAGCAGGACCATCGCACCTCCCCCTGACGGGAATCCCTCTCCCCCGGGCGCCCGCCCGCGCCGGACGCGGTCCCCCGCGCCGTCGCCGGCGTCGCGCGCCGGAGCCTTCCCGCAACCGTACCCGTTGCCCGCCCCCGCGACATCCCACCCCGCCCGTCAAATCCGATCACTCGTCACCGCCGCCCGGCCGGGCGGGCGGTGGCGTCGTCGTCGGCGCCGGCCCCGGTCCCCTCGCCGGCCGCCTGGATCTGCTCGGCCAGCAGGCGCAGCGCCTCGATCACCGCCGCCGCGCGGATGTGGTCCCGGCCACCGTCGAGGTCCAGCTCACGGACGACGGTGCCGGTAGGCCCGGCCGCCGCGACGTAGACCAGCCCGACCGGCTTGCCGTCCTGCGGCTCCGGCCCGGCCACGCCGGTGGTGGCCAGCCCCCAGTCCGCCCCGCAGCGCCGCCGCCCGCCGTCGGCGAGCGCCCGCGCCACGTCGGGGTCGACCGGCCCGCGCTCGGCGAGCAGGTCCGCCGGCACGCCGGCCAGCTCCGACTTCAGCTCGGTGGCGTACGTGACCAGGCCGCCCCGGTAGACCCCGCTGACCCCGGCGATCTCCACGATCGCGGCGGAGAGCAGCCCGCCGGTGAGGGACTCGACGCAGCCCAGCGTCTCGTGCCGCTCGTGCAGGCTGTGCACCACGGCCGCCGCCGGGCTCCCGGCGGGCCGCTCGTTGTTCGCATCCGTCCCCATGCCCTGCTTCCCTTCCCCGCCTGCCGACGCCTACTCATCCTGCGCCCGGCGGCGCCGGTCACGGCGCTGTTGCGCCGACACGCCGGAGCGCGCCCCGGCGACCAGGGGTCGGCAGGGCTCCGGTCAGCGGGCGGGGCGGCGCAGGCGCAGCGCCTGGGCGACGTAGTCGAAACCGGTGACCACGGTGACCACCACGGCCGCCGCCATGATCCACGGGCCGACGGCGGCGAGGGCGGCCGGCATCGGCCAGAGGTACCAGGTGATCGCGAGGATCTGCAGCGCCGTCTTGATCTTGCCGCCCCGGCTGGCCGCGATCACCCCGCGCCGGATCACCCAGAAGCGCAGCGCGGTGACGCCCCACTCCCGTACCAGGATCACCGCCGTCACCCACCAGGGCAGCCGGTCGTACCAGGAGAGCAGCACCAGGGCGGCGCCGGTCAGCGCCTTGTCGGCGATCGGGTCGGCGACCTTGCCGACCGAGGTGACCAGCTTGAACCGGCGGGCGATCCAGCCGTCGACCAGGTCGGTCGCCGAGGCGACCGCGAAGATCAGGCAGGCGGCCATCTGCCAGCCGGCGCGGGTCGTCCCGGAGACGATCACCGAGACCGCGAAGACCGGCACCAGCACCAGCCGCAGGGCGGTCAGCGCGTTGGCCGCGTTGACCACCGGCACCCGGGCGACCACCGGCGCCGACTCCGTCGCACCGGTCACGGTCGCCCCCCGCTTCCGCCGCCGTGGCGTACCAGGCACCGCACCACGTGGCTCCCCCGCTTCCTCCGAGCGCGCCGTCACCGTTCCGCGCCGGGCGCCGCCGAGATCATCTCATCCGGCACGGCGATCAGGTCGACACCCTCGGTCGCGGTGACCGTGGCGCGGACCAGATCGCCCGGGCGCAGCGCGGCCAGGTCGACCCCGCCGCCGACCGGCGCGACCAGGGTGGTCGAGCCGTCGACCTCGGGCGCCTGGTGGGCCGCCCGCCCCTCGACCACGCCGCCGTCGACCGAGTCGACCAGCACCTCCACGGTCGAGCCGAGCCGCTCCTCGGCCCGCTGCGAGCAGAGCTCGTCGGCGAGCGCGCTGAGCCGGTCGTACCGGCGCTTGACGGTGGCGGCGGAGACCTTGCCGGGCAGCCCGGCGGCCTCGGTGCCGTCCTCGTCGCTGTAGTCGAACATGCCGATCGCGTCGAGGCGGGCCTCGGTCAGGAACCGGACCAGCTCGTCGACGTCGGCGCGGGTCTCGCCGGGGAAGCCGACGATGAAGTTGCTCCGCGCGCCGGCCTCCGGCGCCAGGGCGCGGGCGCTCGCCAGCAGCTCCAGGAACCGGTCGGTGGAGCCGAACCGGCGCATCCGGCGCAGCACCGGCTCGCTGGAGTGCTGGAAGGACAGGTCGAAGTAGGGCGCCACGCCGGGCGTGGTGGCGATCGCCTCGACCAGGCCGGGCCGGGTCTCGGCGGGCTGGAGGTAGCTCGCCCGGACCCGGACGATGCCGTCGATCGCGGCGAGCTGCGGCAGCAGCTTCTCCAGTGCCCGGGGGTCGCCCAGGTCCTTGCCGTACGAGGTGGAGTTCTCGCTGACCAGCACCAGCTCGCGGACGCCGGTCTTGGCCAGCCACTCCGCCTCGGCGAGCAGCTCGTCCGGCGTACGCGAGACGAAGGCGCCGCGGAAGGCGGGGATGGCGCAGAAGGCGCAGCGCCGGTCACAGCCGCTGGCCAGCTTCAACGAGGCGACCGGGCCGGTGTCGAGCCGGCGGCGCAGCACTTGGCGCAGGTGCGCCGGGGTGTGCTCGTCGGTCTCGGTGACGGCCCGGGTGGGCGTGCCGTGCCCGGGCAGCGAGACGGCGCTGTCCCGGCGGGAGACCGGGGTGAGCGGCAGCAGCTCGCGCCGGTCGCGTGGGGTGTGCGCGGCGACCGCCTCGCCGGCGACGACCGCGTTCAGCCGGGCGGAGATCTCGGGGTAGTCGTCGAAGCTGAGCACCGCCTGCGCCTCGGGGAGGCTGTCGGCCAGCTCACGCCCGTACCGCTCGGCCATGCAGCCGGCCGCGACCACCTTGGCGCCGGTGTCGGCGGCGGCGAGCAGGGTCTGGATGGAGTCCTGCTTGGCCTTCTCCACGAAGCCGCAGGTGTTCACGACCACCACGTCGGCGCCCTCGCCGTCGGTGGTGACCTGCCAGCCGTCGGCGTGCAGCCGGGCGGCCAGCTCCTCCGAGTCGACCTCGTTGCGGGCACAGCCCAGGGTCAGCAGGGCGACGCGGCGGCCGTCGGCGGCGTGGGAGGGGGAGGTGGCAGACACCATCCGAGGGTACCGGGCGGCGCGGCACGGCCCGGTAACGCCCGCGCCGCCCATCGGACGGCTCACACCGCCGTCCGGTCAGACGGTCGCCGCGCCCACCCGCACCAGCCGGTCGAGGAGGAAGACCTCCGTGCCGGCCAGGCCGGTGGAGCAGAAGACCGAGACCTGGTCCGCGCCGGTCCGGCCGGGGACCGCCCCCGCCAGCACCGCGCCCAGGTCGCGCAGCCGTCCCGCGTACGGCTCGACGGCGGCGAGCATCGGCGGGGAGTACGCGCCCGCCTGGGCCGGCGAGTCGGTGACCAGCACGTCGGCGGCGTCCAGCAGGTCGGTGCCGAACTCGTGCCGGTCGGCCTGCTTGAAGCCGACCGCGTTGACGTGGGCGCCCGGGGCGAGGTCGGCGGCGTCGAGCACCGGCGTCGTACTGGTGGTGGCGAGCACCACCACGTCGCGGTCCCGGACCGCCGCCCCGGCCGAGTCCACCGCGCGGGCCGGTACGCCCAGCTCGGCGCGGACCCGGGCGGCGAACGCGCCCCGGCGGGCGGCCGAACGGCTGTGCACCGTCACCTCGCGCAGCGGACGCACCGCCGCGACGGCCCAGACCTGCGTCCACGCCTGCCGCCCGGAGCCGATCACCCCGAGGGTCGCCGCGTCCGGCCGGGCCAGCGCGTCCACCGCGACCCCACCCAGCCCGCCGGTACGCCGGGAGCCCAGCTCCTCGCCGACCGCCACCGCCCGCACCGCCCCGGTACGCCCGTCGTGCAGCACCACGAGCTGCTCGGACTCCGCCAACCCGAAGGTGTCGTACGAGCGGAAGCCGTACCACTCGCCGGTGAGGTGGCCGGCGGTGAGCACCAGCCGCCCGCCGCCGAGCGGGGCGGCCGTCCGGGGCGGGGCGACGAGCCGGCCGGCGTGGGCGGCCAGCAGCGCGTCCCGCATCGCCGCGACGGTCGCGGGGGCGTCCAGGGCGGCGGCGACCTCCCGGTCGGTGAAGAGCAGCGTCATGCCCGCCATCGTGCAACCTGAAGTCAGCTTCAGCTCAACCCGTGGTGTGCCGGATCACGCCCCGCCCGTATCGGGCGGTGTTAGCGTCGGCGACGGCGGCCCCGGCCGCCCCGGACGAGTGGTGGGCGTACCCGGTCAGGCCAAGACGCCCCGCGACAGACAGACCGACTCGTCCCGGCCGCGAGGGCCCGGGGCCCGCTGTACCGAGGTGATGACCCGTGGCCTGGATCGTGCTGGTGCTCTCCGGCCTGCTGGAGACCGCGTGGGCGGTGTCGCTCGACCGCAGCGCCGGTTTCAGCCGGCCCCTCCCCTCCGTCGTCTTCGTGGTGACCCTGGTGCTCAGCATGCTGGGGCTGGCGTACGCGCTGCGCGAGATCCCGGTCGGCACCGGCTACGCGATCTGGGTCGGCATCGGCGCGGCCGGCACCGCCGTGTACGGGATGGTGGCCCTCGGCGAGTCGGCCAGTCTCGCCCGGATCGCCTGCCTGCTGCTGGTGGTCGCCGGCGTGGTGGGGCTCAAGCTCTTCCACTGACCCCGGCCGGCCCGGCGGGGGGTATCGACCCGGATGCGTAGCCCGAGGCCGGAGTGGGTAGAGATCGGCCGGACACCCACAGCGGCTCTCACCTCGGAGGACGTCATGGCCGACATGCACGCGACCGCCCGCCCGCGCAGCAACGCCGCCCGGATCTGCACGATCCTGGCCTTCGTCTTCGCCGTCGTCGCCATCTTCGTGGCGCCGGTGATCTTCGGCCTCGCCGGCCTGGTGCTCGGCATCGTCGGCGCGGTGCTGGGCGACAAGCCGCTCGGCTGGTACGCCGCCGCCGCGAGCGTCGTGGGGGCCGTCATCGGCGTCGCCCTCGTCGCCGCCATCATGAACAACTGACCTGCCACCTGCGCACCGAGGCCCGCCGGGTATCCGGCGGGCCTCGTCGTGCCAAGGGGGCTCAGTCCTGATCGCCGCGCAGGCCGACCAGGACCTCCTCCAGCTCGTCCGGCTTGACCAGGACGTCGCGGGCCTTGGAGCCCTCGGACGGGCCGACCACGCCCCGGGTCTCCATCAGGTCCATCAGCCGGCCCGCCTTGGCGAAGCCAACCCGCAGCTTGCGCTGGAGCATCGAGGTCGAGCCGAACTGCGAGGTGACCACCAGCTCGACCGCCTGGACCAGCAGGTCCAGGTCGTCGCCGATGTCCTCGTCGATCTTCTTCTTGCTGTCCTGCGCGGGGGCCAGCACGTCCGGGCGGAACTCCGGCTCGCGCTGGTCCTTGCAGAACTTCACCACGTCGGCGATCTCGCGCTCGGTCACCCAGGCGCCCTGGATCCGCACCGGCTTCGAGGCGCCCATCGGCAGGAAGAGCCCGTCGCCGCGGCCGAGCAGCTTCTCCGCGCCCGGCTGGTCGAGGATGACCCGCGAGTCGGCCAGCGAGGAGGTGGCGAAGGCCAGCCGGGACGGCACGTTCGCCTTGATCAGGCCGGTGACCACGTCGACCGAGGGGCGCTGGGTGGCCAGCACCAGGTGGATGCCGGCCGCGCGGGCCAGCTGGGTGATCCGGACGACCGAGTCCTCCACGTCGCGCGGGGCGACCATCATCAGGTCGGCCAGCTCGTCGACGATCACCAGCAGGTACGGGTACGGCCGCATCTCCCGCTCGCTGCCCGGCGGGGCCTTGATCTCGCCGTTGCGCACCTTGCGGTTGAAGTCGTCGATGTGCCGGACCCCGTTGGCGGCGAGGTCGTCGTAGCGCATGTCCATCTCGCGGACGACCCACTCCAGCGAGTCGGCCGCCTTCTTCGCGTTGGTCACGATCGGCGTGACCAGGTGCGGGATGCCCTCGTACCCGGTCATCTCGACCCGCTTCGGGTCGATCAGCAGCAGCCGTACCTCGTCCGGGGTGGCCCGGGTGAGGATCGACACCAGCAGCGAGTTCAGGCAGGACGACTTGCCCGCGCCGGTCGCGCCGGCGATCAGGATGTGCGGCATCTTGGCCAGGTTGGCCACCACGTAGCCGCCCTCGATGTCCTTGCCGAGCGCCACCACCATCGGGTGGTGGTCGCTGGTGGCGGCCCGCGAGCGGAGCACGTCACCGAGGGCGACGTTCTCCGGGTCGGTGTTCGGGATCTCCACGCCGACCGCGCTCTTGCCCGGGATCGGGCTGAGGATGCGCACGTCCGGCGACTTCACCGCGTACGCGATGTTGCGGGAAAGCTGGGTGATCCGCTCGACCTTGACCCCGTGCCCGAGCTCGACCTCGTAGCGGGTGACCGTCGGGCCGCGGGTGAACCCGGTCACCGCGGCGTCCACGTCGAACTGCTCGAAGACGCCGGTCAGCGCCGCGATCACCTCGTCGTTGGCCTTGCTCCGGGTCTTCGGCGCGGCGCCGCTGCTGAGCATGTTCGCCGGCGGCAGCGTGTAGTCGCCGGCCAGCCCGGTGAGCGCGAGCTGCTCGGCCCGGGTGGGCGCGGGCGAGTGCTCCGGCGGCTCGGCCGGCTTGCGGCTGGCCGGCACCTTCGGCTTGCGGGGCAGCACGATGGTGTCCTGCAGGTCGACCCCGCCCTCGCCCTCGTCGAAGTCGTCCGGGTCCAGCGGCGGCGGCGCGGTCCGCTTCGCCGGGCGGCGGCGGGCCGGCTTCGCCGCCGGGTCCTCCTCCGCCTCCGGGTCGGCCGGCGGCGCGACCAGCGTGCCGGCGAGCAGGCCGAGCCGCTCGGGGATCTTGTTGATCGGGGTCGCGGTGACCACCAGCAGCCCGAAGACGAGCAGCAGGATCAGCAGCGGCACCGCGACCCAGGCGGTGACCCCCGCCTCCAGCAGGTCGCCGACGCCGGCGCCGATCAGCCCGCCGGCGTAGTCGCGCTGCACCGGGTCGACCGGGTCCTGTCCGATGTGCAGCATCGCCGCCGTGGCCACCAGCATCGAGCCCCAGCCCACCAGGCCACGGCCGCGGTGCTCGGGGTCGGCGGGGGTCCGCATCAGCCGCCAGGCGCCGATCATCAGCAGCACCGGGACCACTATCGCGATCGCGCCCAGGAAGAGCCGCACGGTGTCGGCGAGCCGGGCGCCGAGCGGGCCGGCCCCGGAGAACCAGATCCCCACCCCGCTGAGGATGGCCAGCCCGAACAGCAGCAGCCCGGCGCCGTCGCGGCGGTGCTCCGGATCGAGGTCCCGGGCCGAGGCGGCCTGCCGCCCGGCCGCGCGGACCGCCCAGCCCACGCCGTGCGCCAGGCCCATCCACAGTGCACCGACCGCGCGTCCGACGTAGACCGCCGGACCCGGCCGGGCCGCCGGCCGCCGCCGGGCCGGAGACCGGGTGGCCTTCTTCGCCGGCTGGCGGGCACGGCTGTTCGTGGTACCGCGCGGCGACGCGCCGCGTCGCCGGCTCGCCTGAGAGGTACGGCCCGCCATACAGTCACCGTAACGGCGTGACCCGGGAGATCGCCGCTTTTCCGGGTCGTGTCCGCGCGTCGCAGCACGGACCACGCCCACAGACGTGTTATTCGCCTCAGGAAGGGATGCCCGATGGCGTCGCCTGCTTTCGAGGACGGTCCGGACGACCCCCTGGCCGGGCACCCGCAGGCCCTGCGGCCGTTGACCGGCGAGCTGATCGCCGCCGTGCTCGCCAACCGCGGGTACGCCTTCTCCGCTGACGCCGACGGCGACCTGGTCGGGCGCTGGGACGACAACCTGATCTGGTTCCTGCGCCCCGGCGAGGCCGGCGAGCTGCTCCAGGTCCGCACCATGGCCGCGCCGACCTTCGGCATCGAGTACGTCCCGACCCTCTACGCCTTCTGCAACTCGTGGAACCACGACCGGCTCTGGCCCAAGGCGTTCGTGCACGTCGACGACGAGGGGGTGGCCCGGGTCTGCGGCGAGGTGATCACCGACCTGGAACGGGGGGTCACCCCGCACCAGCTCGACCAGCTCGTCGACTGCGGCATCTCCACCGGCTGCCAGCTGGCCGCCGCCGTCGCCCAGCTCCCCGGGGCGATCCGGTGACCGGCCGGGGCGAGCACCTCCGGCGCGGGCTGACCCCCCGCGTCCCGGAGCTGGTCGCGGCGCTGGCCGACGCCCGGGACATGCCCGACGGCGAGGCCCGCTTCGCCGAGCTGGACCGGATCGCCGCCCGCGCCGACGCGCTGGGCGACGCGCACTCCGCCCTGGACGCCCGGTTCGCGCTGGTCGAGGCGTACCTGCTGCACGGGGAGCGGTGGCGGCTGGCCGAGCCGGTACGGCGCTGCCTGGCCGCCGTGGACCGGGCGCCGGACCTGCTGACGGAGCGCCCCGGCGACGCCGAGCTGCTGCGCCGCCACCAGCGGCACGCGGTCGAGGCAGCGATCGGCACCCCGCGGATCGGCCTGGACCAGGCCCGCGCCCTCCTCGACGACCTGGCCCGGCGGGCCGGCGAGCCGACCGCGCTCGTCGCCCAGCTGCGCTGCCGGCTCGCCGACCACCTCGGCGACGAACCGACCGCCCGCCGCCGGTACGACGACTGGTGCGCGGCCGAACCCGACCCGACCGCCGGCTGTCCCGGCTGCCTGCCGGTCCGCCGGGCGGAACTGCTCGCCGGCTGGGGCGACGACGCGGCGGCGCTGGAGACGTTGCGTCCCGTCCTCGACGGTGCGGTGGACTGCACCGACTCGCCGGAGCGGGCCCTGGCCGTGGCGCTGCTGCCCTGGCTGCGCAGCGGGGAGGCGGAGCGGGCCGGGCAGGCGCACCTGCGGGCGTACCGGCGGCACCGGCGGGAGCGGGGCGCCTTCCCGTACCTCGCCGCGCACCTGCGCTTCTGCGCGCTGGCCGGGCACCCGGGCCGGGGGCTGGACATCCTGGCCGAGCAGCTGCACCAGCTGGACCAGCCGTACGACGACCTGTCCGCGATGGAGTTCGCCGCCGCCGGGGCGCTGGTCTGCGTCCTCGCCGCCGAGGCGGGGCCGGCCGGGCGGCGGGTGCGCCGGCCGGCGCACGGCAGCCGGGCGGCGGCCGAGGTGGACGTGGAGACCCTCGGCACCGACCTGCTGACGCTGGCGACCGGGCTGGCCGGCAGCTTCGACGCACGCAACGGCACCGGTCACCAGTCCGGCCGGATGGCCTCCTGGCTGGCGGAGCGGCCGCCGGCCAACCCGGTGCCGCTGCCCGAGGAGACCGGCGAGGACCCGGCGGCGGACGACACGCCGTTCGCCCCGGCGGCCGACGAGCTGGCCCCGCTGAGCCTGTCGATGATCATCGCCGCCCTGGACCGCCGGGGCGACGTCTACGTCGTGGACGCCGGTCCGGTGGTGGTCGGGCGCTGGCACGAGGCGGTGATCCAGTTCCGGCAGGTGGGGCAGCACGGCGAGATCCTGCACGCCCGGGTGGTGGCCGCCCGGCGGCTGCCCGCGTCCCGGCTGACCGAGGCGTACGAGTTCTGCAACGGCTGGAACCACGACCGGCTGCTGCCCAAGGCGTACGTGCACGACCTGGGCGAGGGCGAGCTGGTGCTGGCCGGGGACGTGACCACCGACCTGGAGCACGGCGTGGCCCCGGCCCAGCTGGGCGTCCTCATCGACGCGGCGGTCGCCACCGGCGTGGCGTACGCCGACGCGGTCGCCGCGCTGCCCTGAGCGGCGCGGGTGAGGTCCGAAAGCCGCCGGACGCCGACGCGCCCCGCTGGTGCACTTGGTGGCATGACGACACCACAGCAGCAGGCCGCTCGCCTGCGCGCCCTGCACCGGCCCGGTACGCCGCTCGTCCTGCCCAACGCGTGGGACGTGGCCAGCGCCCGCCTGGTCGAGGAGTGCGGGGCCCCGGCGGTGGCCACCACCAGCGCCGGCGTCGCCTGGGCCCTGGGCGTCGCCGACGGCGGGGCGCTGGACCGCAGCCGGGCGCTCGCGCCGCTGGCCCGGATCGCCGCGGCGGTGACGGTGCCGGTCACCGCCGACATCGAGGACGGGTACGCCCCCGACCCGGCCGGCGTGGCCCGGACCGTCACCGAGGTGCTGGCCGCCGGCGTGGTGGGCATCAACATCGAGGACGCCGACCCGGACGACCCGACCCGGCTGCGCCCCACGTCGGAGCAGTGCGCCCGGATCGCCGCCGCCCGCCGGGCCGCCGAGGCCGCCGGGGTGGCGCTCTTCGTCAACGCCCGGATCGACACCCACCTGCGGGCGGTCGGCGAACCGGCGCAGCGACTCGCCGAGACCCTGCGCCGGGCCGAGGCGTTCCTGGCGGCCGGCGCGGACGGCGTCTTCGTGCCGGGGGTGGTCGACGTGGAGAGCATCGCCGCGCTGGTGTCCGGGGTGGACGGACCGGTGAACGTGCTCGCCGGCCCGGGCGCACCCGCCGTGGCCACCCTGGCCGAGCTGGGCGTGGCCCGGGTCAGCCTCGGCTCGTCGCTGGCCGAGGCCGCGTACGGCCTGGTCCGCCGCGCCGCCACCGAGGCGCTGACCGGCGGCACCTACACCGCCCTCACCCCCGCCACCTCGTACGGCGAGCTGAACGCCCTGCTCCGCTGACCGCGGAGCCCCCACCCCAGCGCGGGGCGGCCCCCGACGGCGCCCAGCTGGTGCTGGAACTCCAGCGCTGGACCGGCTCCGGCT
>NZ_JBPQTL010000101.1:0-21022 GCF_051386295.1 Micromonospora sp. URMC 105
CCGGTCCCGCCCGGGCCGGTCCCGCCCGGCCGGTCCCGCCCGGCCGGTCCCGCCCGGCCGGTCTCGCCCCGGGCGCTGCGCGTCCCGCTCCTGCCCCGCCCTCGACACCGGTTTGCGGCGTGTCGGGGCATCCCCGCTCCAGGACACCCCGACACGCCGCAAATGGGGGCGGCACCCGACATCGGGGGCGGCGCCGGAAGTGAGGCGGCAGCCGCGCGTGCGGGGAGCGCCTCCACGCGCGGCACCCGTCCGCCGCGCCCTGCTCCGCCGGGCGTGCGGCGCTGGCAGGTCCCGCCGACCCGGCGGCCGTCTCGGGTAAGCAGTCAGAGGTATTGCGATCCTTACGGCAGGCGTGCCAGGATCGGCGGCGATGAGCCAGTCGACCGTCACCACCACCGCCCTCGCGCCGGCCCGCAGGATCGCCGCCCTGGCCCTGCCCGCGCTGGTGGTGCTCGCCGCCGAACCGCTCTACGTGCTGGTCGACACGGCCGTGGTCGGACACCTCGGCCGGGTGCCGCTCGCCGCGCTGGCCGTCGGTGGCACCGTGATGACCCTCACCGCCTGGCTGGGCACCGTGCTCGCGTACGGGATCACCGGGCGGGCGGCCCGGCGCTTCGGCTCCGGCGACCGGGCGGCGGCGGTGGCCGAGGGCGTGCAGGCCTCCTGGCTCGCACTCGCGGCGGGCGTGCTCGTCGCGCTCGCCATGCAGGTCGGCGGCGGGGCGTTGGCGCGTACCCTCGCCGGGGGTGGGGGCGACGTGGCCGGCGCGGCCGCGCAGTGGCTGCGGATCGCGGCCCTCGGCGCGCCCGGGCTGCTCCTCGCCGCCGTCGGCAACGGCTGGCTGCGCGGCATCCAGGACACCCGCCGGCCGCTGGTCTTCGTGCTCGCGCCCAACCTGCTCTCCGCGCTGCTCTGCCCGCTGCTGGTCTATCCCGCCGGGCTCGGACTGGCCGGTTCGGCGGTCGCCAACGCCATCGCCCAGACCGTCTCCGGCGCGCTCTTCGCCGCGGCGCTGGTCCGCGAGCGGATCTCCCTGCGGCCCCGGCCCCGGCTCATCCGGCAGCAGCTGGTGCTCAGCCGCGACCTGCTGGTCCGGGGTGTGGCGTTCCAGGCCAGCTTCCTCTCCGCCACCGCGGTCGCCGCGCGCTTCGGCGCCGCCGCCGTGGGCGCCCACCAGATCGCCCTGCAGCTGTGGTTCTTCACCGCGCTGGTGCTCGACGCCCTCGCCATCGCCGCCCAGGCGCTCATCGGCGCCGCGCTCGGCGCCGGCGACGCCGCCGGAGCCCGGGCCCTGGCCCGCCGGTTCGCCCTGCTCGGCGGGGTCTGCGGCGTCGGCTTCGCGGTGCTGATCGCCGCCGGTGCCGGCGTCGTGCCGTCCTGGTTCAGCTCCGACCCGCAGGTACGCGAGCAGGCCATGCTGGCCTGGCCCTGGTTCGTGGCGATGCAGCCGCTGGCCGGGGTGGTCTTCGCCCTCGACGGTGTGCTGATCGGCGCCGGGGACGTGCGCTACCTGCGCAACCTCACCATCGTCGCGGCGCTCGGCGGCTTCCTGCCGGCGATCTGGCTGGCCCACGGGCTCGACCTGGGGCTCGGCGGGATCTGGGCCGGACTGACGCTGTTCATCGTGATCCGGCTGGTCGCGCTGCTGCTGCGGCTGCGCTCGGGCGGGTGGGCGGTGGTCGGCGCGGTCCGCTGATCCGAGGACCGGCGGCGCGGACGAGGTCGGCTCAGAGGGTGCCCTCGCGCATCCTGCCGAGCAGGTAGGCCGCGCCCGCGACGAGCACCGTGGCGGCGGCCGCGACGAAGACGAACGACACGACCGCCGAGAGCACCGGGTGCCGCTCGCTGAACCGGGCGTGCGCCCGCCACCGCCACATCGCGCGCCGCAGCTCGCGCAGCACCGGCGTGCGGTCGGCCAGCTCGGAGAGCAGCCGGCTCGGGGTGCGGCGGGGCGGCTCGGGGTTGCGCATCCACTCCGGCAGGTCGACCCGGGCGCGGTGCTCGTGGGAGGGCGGGTTGCTCATCGGGGCTCCGGGGACGGTGGTGGGGACGCGAGGGGCATTGTGCCGTGCGGTGACGGGGCCGGCGACCCCGTCTGGCAGGCTTGGCGGTCGTGAGCGGTGACGGTCTGATCGTGGTGGACAAGCCGGGCGGCATGACGTCGCACGACGTGGTGGCGCGCATCCGGCGGCTGGCGAGGACCCGGCGGGTGGGGCACGGCGGCACCCTGGACCCGATGGCCACCGGCGTGCTGGTGATCGGGGTGGGCCGGGCGACCCGGCTGCTCACGTACGTCATCGGTGCGGGCAAGAGCTACACCGCCACGGTCCGGCTGGGGCAGGCCACCGTCACCGACGACGCCGAGGGCGACGTGATCACCACCACTCCCGCCGGTCTGCTGACCGACGACGCGGTCCGGACCGCGTTCGCGGCGCTGGCCGGCGAGGTCGACCAGGTCCCGAGCGCGGTGAGCGCCATCAAGATCAACGGGCAGCGGGCGTACAAGCGGGTGCGCGAGGGGGAGAGCGTCGAGCTGCCCGCCCGGCGGGTCACCATCTCCCGCCTGGACGTGCTCGCGGTACGCCGGGACACCCCCGACGTTCTGGACGTGGACATCGACGTGACCTGCTCGTCCGGGACGTACATCCGGGCCATCGCCCGGGACGCGGGCCTGGCGCTCGGGGTGGGCGGGCACCTGACCGCGCTGCGGCGCACCGCGGTCGGCGGGTTCGACCTCGCCGAGGCCGCCACCCTCGATGAGCTGGAGCAGCGCGCGCCCGAGGTGGTCAACCTGCCGCTCGACGCGGCCGCCGACCGGTTCTTCCCGCGCCGGGAGGCCGGCCCGGACGAGGCGAAGGTGCTCTCCCACGGCGGGCCGCTCGACCCGGCCGGCATCGCCGGGCCGTACGCGGTCTTCGGTCCCGACGGCGGGCTGATCGCTATCGTCAGCGAGCGGGACGGCCGGGCCCGCGCGGAGATCGTGCTCGCGCCGGCCTGACGGCGGTGGCGGGTACGGCCGGCACGGGTACCCGGCGAGGCCGGGGAAAGCAGGGAAGGAGCGGCATGCAGCGGTGGCGGGGGTACGACGCGGCGCCTGGTGGCTGGGGGCGTTCGGTCGTCACCATCGGCGTCTTCGACGGCGTGCACAAGGGGCACCAGGCGACCATCGGGCACGCCGTGGCCCGGGCCCGGGAGCTGGGCGTACGGTCCGTGGTGGTCACCTTCGACCCGCACCCGGCGGAGGTGGTGCGCCCCGGCTCGCACCCGGCGGTGCTCACCGAGCCGGCCCGCAAGGCGGAGCTGATCGAGGCCCTCGGCGTCGACGTGCTCTGCGTGGTGCCGTTCACCCCGGAGTTCTCCCGGCTGCCCGCCGAGGCGTTCGTGCACGACATCCTGGTCGAGCACCTGCACGCCGCGCTGGTCGTGGTGGGGGGCAACTTCCGGTTCGGGCACCGGGCCGCCGGCGACGTGGCGCTGCTGGAACGGCTCGGCCGCACCTTCGGCTTCGGGGTGGAGGGCGCGCCGCTGGTGGCCGAGGCCGGCACGGTCTTCTCCTCGACGTACATCCGCTCCTGCGTCGACGCCGGCGACGTGGCCGCGGCGGCTGTCGCGCTCGGCCGCCCGCACCGAGTGGAGGGGGTGGTGGTCCGCGGCGACCAGCGCGGGCGTGAGCTGGGTTACCCCACCGCCAACCTGCTCTGCCACCGGCACGCGGCGATCCCCGCCGACGGGGTGTATGCCGCCCGGCTGGTGCGCCGGGGGCACCCCGAGCCCCTGGCCGCGGCGGTGTCGATCGGCACCAACCCGACCTTCTCCGGCCGGGAGCGGCGGGTGGAGGCGTACGCGCTGGACTTCTCCGGCGACCTGTACGGCGAGCGGCTGGCCCTGGACTTCGTCGCGCACCTGCGCGAGCAGCGCCGGTACGACGCGATCGAGCCCCTGGTGGCGCAGATCGCCGAGGACGTCGAGCGGACCCGCCGAGCGCTCGGCTGAGCGCGCCGGCCGCCGCGTCCCCGGCCCTTCGCCGGGCGGTACCGGGGTGAACTGGTAGTCTGGCGGAGACGTCGGCTGACCGACGTGGGGCCTCGCGTGCCTGCACGACGCCGCGGGTGCGAGGTACCGGTCCGTTCCGGTCTTCTGACCGGTCCGACGGACACCAGTGACCAACCCATCGAAACAGGGAGAACATGGCGCTCGACCAGGATGCCAAGGCCAAGATCCGCGCGGAGTACGCGACCGCCGAGGGCGACACCGGTTCGCCGGAGGTGCAGGTCGCGGTCCTCACCAAGCGGATCGCGGAGCTCACCGAGCACCTGAAGGTGCACAAGCACGACCACCACAGCCGCCGTGGGCTGCTGCTGCTGGTCGGCCGTCGCCGCCGGCTGCTCAACTACGTCCAGAAGAAGGACATCAACCGCTACCGGTCGCTCATCGAGCGGCTCGGCCTGCGCCGATGACGTGACGGGGGAGTGGCCTGCGGCCGCTCCCCCGTTCTGGTACCACGGAACGACAGCTCTGGTACCACAGAAGAACAGGGCCGCTCGACCACCCGAGAGGGAGCCGGTCAGCGTACCGGTCTCCGGTAGTGGCCTCCGGGCACGCCGGCATCACGCCGGCCACCCGGGCGCTTCGATCGAAGACCGGCCGTCTGAGCAGCTCCCGTGTCGTGGGCCCCCGACGCGAAGGAGCACGACAGCACATGACCGAGACCAACCTCGGCACCGAATCCCGCACCGCCGTGATCGACAACGGGTCCTTCGGCACCCGTGAGATCACCTTCTCCACCGGCCGGCTGGCCCGTCAGGCCGCCGGCTCAGTCGTCGCCCAGCTGGGCGAGACCGTGGTCCTCTCCGCCACCACCGCCGGCAAGCAGCCGAAGGAGCAGTTCGACTTCTTCCCGCTGACCGTCGACGTCGAGGAGCGGATGTACGCCGCGGGCCGGATCCCCGGCTCGTTCTTCCGCCGTGAGGGCCGCCCCAGCGAGGACGCCATCCTCACCTGCCGGCTGATCGACCGGCCGCTGCGCCCGTCGTTCGTCAAGGGCCTGCGCAACGAGGTCCAGGTCGTCGAGACCATCCTCGCGCTCGACCCGCAGCACCCGTACGACGTCGTGGCCATCAACGCCGCCTCGATGTCGACCAAGCTCTCCGGCCTGCCGTTCTCCGGCCCGATCGGGGCGACCCGGATGGCGCACGTTGACGGCCAGTGGATCGCCTTCCCGACCATCGAGGAGCTGGCCCGGGCCACCTTCGACATGGTGGTGGCCGGTCGCGCCCTGGCCGACGGCGACGTCGCGATCATGATGGTCGAGGCGGAGGCCACCGAGCACACCGTGGCGCTGGTCGCTGGCGGTGCCCCGGCCCCGACCGAGGAGGTCGTGGCCAGCGGCCTGGAGGCCGCCAAGCCGGCCATCCGCGAGCTGTGCCGGGCGCAGAGCGAGCTGGCCGACGTGGCCGCCAAGCCGGTCGCCGAGTTCCCGGTCTTCCTGGACTACCAGGACGACGTGTACGGCGCGGTGGCCGAGCTGGCCCGCACCGACGTGGCCGAGGCGCTCACCATCGCCGGCAAGGCCGACCGCGAGGAGGCCCTGGACCGGGTCAAGGCCCGGGTCGCCGAGGAGCTCGGCGGTCGCTTCGAGGGCCGCGAGAAGGAGCTCAGCGCCGCCTTCCGGTCGCTGACCAAGTCCGAGGTCCGCAACCGGGTGCTGCGCGAGCAGGTCCGCATCGACGGCCGCGGCCCGCGCGACATCCGCCCGCTGACCGCCGAGGTCGGCGTGCTGCCCCGGGTGCACGGCTCGGCGCTGTTCGAGCGGGGCGAGACCCAGATCCTGGGCGTCACCACGCTGAACATGCTGCGCATGGAGCAGTCGCTGGACACCCTCTCCCCGGAGAAGTCCAAGCGCTACATGCACAACTACAACTTCCCGCCGTACTCGACCGGTGAGACCGGCCGGGTCGGTTCGCCGAAGCGGCGCGAGATCGGCCACGGCGCCCTCGCCGAGCGGGCGCTGATCCCGGTGCTGCCGGCGCGCGAGGAGTTCCCGTACGCCATCCGGCAGGTCTCCGAGGCGCTCGGCTCCAACGGCTCCACCTCGATGGGTTCGGTCTGCGCCTCGACGCTGGGCCTGCTCAGCGCCGGTGTGCCGCTGAAGGCGCCGGTCGCCGGCATCGCCATGGGCCTCATCTCCGACGAGGTCGACGGCAAGACCCAGTACGTGACGCTGACCGACATCCTCGGTGCCGAGGACGCGTTCGGTGACATGGACTTCAAGGTCGCCGGCACCCGGGACTTCGTCACTGCGCTGCAGCTCGACACCAAGCTCGACGGCATCCCGTCGGACGTGCTGGCCGCCGCGCTCCAGCAGGCGCACGAGGCCCGGCAGACCATCCTCGACGTGATGCAGGCGGCGATCGAGGCTCCGGCCGAGATGTCCGACTACGCGCCGCGGGTCACCACGGTCAAGATCCCGGTCGACAAGATCGGCATGGTGATCGGCCCGAAGGGCCAGACCATCAACGCGATCCAGGACGAGACCGGCGCCGAGATCTCCATCGAGGACGACGGCACGATCTACGTCGGCGCGACCAACGGCCCGTCGGCCCAGGCCGCGGTGGACCGGATCAACGGGATCGCCAACCCGACGCTGCCGAAGCAGGGCGAGCGGTTCCTCGGCACGGTGGTCAAGACCGCCGCGTTCGGCGCGTTCATCTCGCTGCTGCCGGGCCGCGACGGCCTGCTGCACATCTCCAAGGTGGGCGACGGCAAGCGGGTCGAGCGGGTCGAGGACTTCCTCAACGTCGGCGACAAGGTCGAGGTGGAGATCGCGGACATCGACGCCCGCGGCAAGATCTACCTGGACAAGGTCCGCCCGGAGGGCGCCGAGGCGCCGGCCGCCGGCGAGACCGAGGCCGCCGGTGGCGAGCGCCCGGCCGGTCGCGGCGGTGACCGCGGCGGCGACCGGGGCCCGCGTGACCGTGGCGACCGGGGCGGCGACCGGGGCGGCCGTGCCCCGGAGCGCGGTGACCGGCCCCAGGGCAACGGCGAGGGTGGCGAGGGCGGCGAGCGTCCGCGCCGCCGGACCCGGCACAGCTGACCCACCGCACCACCGCACCACCCACCCCTCGTCAACTGAAAGCAGGTTTCCGTGAGTCGGGCCCAGCGGCTGTCTTCTTCTGCGGGTCGACGGGGGGTGGGGCCGTCCGGCGCCGTCCGGCACGCCACCGGGACGCAACCCGGTCGCGCCGGGTCGGGCCGCGCGGTCACCCGCACGCTGAGTGACGACCCGCTGGGCGGCACGGTACGCCGTACCGTGCTGCCCAGCGGGTTGCGCGTGCTCACCGAGGCGATCCCGGCGATGCGCAGCGTCTCGTTCGGCATCTGGGTGGCGGTCGGCTCCCGGGACGAGACCGGCCCGCAGGCCGGGGCCGCGCACTTCCTGGAGCACCTGCTCTTCAAGGGCACCCACAAGCGCAGCGCGCTGGAGATCTCCTCGGGCATCGAGGCGGTGGGCGGCGAGACCAACGCCTTCACCACCAAGGAATACACCTGCTACTACGCCCGGGTGCTCGACGAGGACCTGCCGCTGGCGATCGACGTCATGTGCGACCTGGTCGCCGACTCGCTGCTCGAGGCGGCCGACGTGGAGACCGAGCGCGGCGTCATCCTCGAAGAGATCGCCATGCACGACGACGAGCCCGGCGACGAGGTGCACGACCTCTTCGCCCGCGCCGTCTACGGCGACCACCCCCTGGGCCGGCTGATCTCCGGCACCGAGGAGACGGTCACCCCGATGACCCGGCGCCAGATCCAGAGCTTCTACCGGCGCCGCTACACCGCACCGCAGATCGTCATCGCCGCCGCCGGCAACCTCGACCACGCCGCCGTGGTCAAGCTGGTCCGCCAGGCGCTGCGCGGCACCCCGCTGGACACCGACCCGGCCGCGCCGGCGCCGCACCGGTCGGCCACCCCGGCGGTACGCACCAGACCGGCCACCACGCTGATCGAGCCGAAGGAATCCGAGCAGGCGCACGTCATCCTGGGCTGCCCCGGGATCGACCGCACCGACGAGCGGCGCTTCGCCCTCGGCGTGCTCAACAACGTCCTCGGCGGCGGCATGTCCAGCCGGCTGTTCCAGGAGATCCGCGAGCAGCGGGGCCTGGCCTACTCGGTCTACTCGTACGCCAGCCAGTACGCCGACAGCGGCATCTTCGCCGTCTACGCCGGTTGCGCCCCGGGCAAGGTGGACGAGGTGCTGGAGCTGACCCGTACCGAGCTGGCCCGGGTGGCCGCCGAGGGGATCACCGAGGCCGAGCTGGCGCGCGGCAAGGGGATGAGCAAGGGTTCGTTCGTGCTGGGCCTGGAGGACACCGGCTCGCGGATGAGCCGGCTGGCCAAGGGGGAGCTGCTCTACGGCGACCTGATGCCGGTGGACGAGCTGCTCACCCGGGTCGACGCGGTCACCCTGACGGACGTGAACACGCTCGCCGCCGAGCTGCTGAGCCGACCGATGTCCCTCGCGGTGGTCGGCCCGTTCGGCGAGCACGACTTCTCCGCCTGACCACCTGACCCGCCCGGACCGGATCCGGCCGCCGGCCGCGCTCCGGCCCCGCCCCGTCCCGCCTCCCGCCCCGCTTTGCGGCGTGTCGGGGCGTCCGCGGGGTCGGAAGGCCCGACATGCCGCAACCTGGGTGGATCACCGTCGTCCCCGTGGGACGTGGGTGGTCCCGGCGAGTGACCGCGTCCCGATTGGGATAGGTTGTGCCGCGTGACTGACGAGCAGGAGAAGGGCCTGGACGAGCCGATCCGGGTCGGCGTGCTGGGTGCCCGGGGCCGGATGGGTGTCGAGGTGTGCAAGGCCGTCGACGCGGCCTCCGACATGGACCTGGTGGCGATGATCGACCAGGGTGACTGGCTGTTCAACGCCTCCGACGCCGGTGCCGAGGTGGTCGTCGACTTCACCACGCCGGACGTCGTCATGGACAACCTGCACTGGTGCATCGACCAGGGCATCAGCGCGGTCGTCGGCACCACCGGCTTCACCGAGCAGCGCATCGAGCGGGTGCGCGGCTGGCTGGAGCGCAAGCCCGGCGTCGGCGTGGTGATCGCCCCGAACTTCGGCATCGGCGCGGTGCTGATGATGCAGTTCGCCGCGCGGGCCGCCCGGCACTTCGAGTCCGTCGAGATCATCGAGCAGCACCACCCGCGCAAGCTCGACGCCCCCAGCGGCACCGCCACCCACACCGCCCGCCGGATCGCCCAGGCGCGCGCCGACGCCGGCCTCGGCCCCGCGCCGGACGCCACCTCCGACGAGGTGCCGGGCGCCCGCGGCGCCGACATCGACGGGGTACGCGTGCACGCCGTGCGCGCCACCGGGCTGGTCGCCCACCAGGAGGTGCTCTTCGGCACCACCGGCGAGACGCTGACCATCCGGCACGACTCGTACGACCGGGCCTCGTTCATGCCGGGCGTGCTGCTGGCCGTCCGCGCGGTGCGTACCCGCCCGGGCCTGACCATCGGCCTGGACTCGCTGCTCGACTGAGCACCCACCGGCGGGCGGGGAAACCGTTCGTCACCCCGGCGGGCCCGGACCTAGGCTCACCGTCATGATCGATTCTGGGCTGCGCGACCGGGCCGGCCGTCACGTCACCCTGCGGCCCGTCGACGACGACAACTGGCGGGCCGTCGCCGACGTGGCGCCCCGCGACGACCAGCGGACCTGGGTGGCCGCCCTGGCGGCCCGCTACCTGCTGCTGACCATGCGCTCCGACGTGTGGACCTCGCTGGCCGTGTACGCCGACGAGACGGTGGTCGGGCACGTCATGTGGGGGGTGGACGACGACGGTTCCCGCTGGATCGGGGGCATGGTGATCGCCGCCGACGAGCAGGACCGGGGCGTGGGGCGGGCCACCGTCCGCACGCTGGCCGACTGGCTCGCCGCGCAGGACGGCGGCAGCGTGGTCCGCCTGTCGTACCACCCGGACAACACCGCCGCCGCCCGCCTCTACACCTCCCTCGGCTTCACCCCCACCGGTGCGCACGAGGACGAAGAGGTGGTCGTGGAACTCGCCGGCTGACCGGCCGGCGGCGGCACCCGGTCAGGGCAGCCGGTCGGGCAGGCCGAAGAGCGGGAAGAGCCGTGGCTGCAGGAAGTGGGTGAGCCGGGTGATCCGGCCGCCGGAGGCCGCCACCAGCTGGATCGAGAAGGCGCGGTGACCGCCGGCCGGGTCGGGCCGGAACTGCGCCAGCGCTGCAGCACCGTTGGCGGTCACCGGCAGCAGCCGTGAGCCCCGGCAACCGGCGCCCGGCCCGACCAGCCAGCGGCCGATGTCGGCCGCCCCGCGCAGCCACAGCCGATACGGCGGCATGCTGTGCACCGCATCCGCGCGCAGCAGCGCCACCAGCGCGTCGACGTCGTACCGCTCGAAGACCTGGACGTAGCGGTCGAGCAGCGCCCGGTGTTCCTCATCCAGTGCCGGGGCCGGCGGGGCCGCCTCGCGGGCGGCCATCGTGGCCCGAGCCCGCTGCAACGCGCTCGTCACCGCGGCGACGCTGGTGTCGAGCAGTTCCGCGACCTCACCGGCCCGCCAGCGCAGCACGTCCCGCAGGATCAGCACCGCGCGCTGGCGCGGCGGCAGGTGCTGCAACGCGGCGACGAAGGCCAGCCGCACCGACTCGCGGGTGACCGCCAGCTCGGCCGGGTCGGCCGGCAGCACGCGCGCGTCCGGTGCCGGCTCCAGCCACTCCCGGCCCGAGCCGGGCGCGCCGAGCGACGCCGCCACCGGCGCGGACGGCTCGCCGAGGTCCGTCGGCAGGGCCCGCCGGCCCTGGCCGCGCAGCAGGTCCAGGCAGACGTTGGTGGCGATCCGGTAGAGCCAGGTACGCAGGCTGGACCGCCCGTCGAAGCGGTGCAGACCGCGCCAGGCCCGCAGCATCGTCTCCTGCACGGCGTCCTCGGCGTCGAAGATCGAGCCGAGCATCCGGTAGGCGTAGCCGGTCAGCTCGACGCGGAACCCCTCCAGCATCGCCGGATCGGCGTCGGCCCGGCGGTCGCCACGACCGGCGCGGTCCTGCCGCACGTCCGCCGGGTGCCCGGCGGCCGGCGGAGGGGTCGGGGCCGCGTCGGGTCCCGCAGGCGCAGCGGTCATGCGGTCACCGTAGGCGACGCCTCCGACACCGCCGGCCCGGCGCGCGGCGGCCCCGGTCAGTCGGTGGCGACGCACCGCCCGGGGCGGCGCGCGGCGGCGCCGGTCAGTCGGTGGCGACCGGCTCGACCGGGACCGCGACGTGCAGGCGGAGCTGGGGAACCAGCATGTCGTCGACGTCCAACGCCCGCGCCGCGCCGTCCGGCTCCCACCCGGTCGAGGTGAGGAACTTCCGGGTCGCCTCGTCGCCCTCGAACGCCCAGGCCACCGCCCGGTCGAAGCCGTCGGTGCGCCACTGGTCCACGGTGGCCGCGAGCAGCCGGCTGCCGTGCCCGCGCCGGCCCCAGCGCGGCTCCACCAGCAGGTCGGTCACCGCCGCCACGCCGTCGGCCAGCGCCTCGGCCGGCTCACCGGGGGCGAGCGCCTCGGCGTCCGCCGGACCGGAGGCGGCGAACCCCACCAGATAGGATTGCTCGGCCTGTTCGACGGCGACCAGCACGCGGTGCGCGCCGGAGGGCGGCTCCTGCACCGCCGCGCTCCACCGCCGGGCGAGCCACGCCTCGTCCAGGTTGTCGAGCACGTGCCGGGGCAGGATCCGGCGATACGCGACCCGCCAGGTCGCGAGCTGGATGCGTGCGATCTCGCCGGCGTCCTCGGGACGCGCCGGGCGGACGTACCCCATGGCCATGGGACGGAAGCCTACGCAGGGCGGGAGTGACGATGGTGGCGCAGGGTGCCAGGCGGACGACCGCGCAGGTCGTCGGGGTGGTCGCGCTCGCCGTCGCGGTGACGGCCTTCCTCTCCGTGGCGGCCGTGCGGCACGGCTTCTTCGACCTGAAGGTCTACTACGGCGCGCTGACCTTCTGGGTCCACGACCACGGCGAGATCTACGACTACCTCAAGCCCGGCACCCAGTACGGCTTCACCTACCCGCCGTTCGCCGCGCTGGTCATGCTGCCGATGGCGTACCTGCCCTGGTGGGCGGCGATCACCGTGAGCGTGGCCGCCAGCGTGGCGGTCAGCGCGGTGCTGATCTGGTGGCTGCTCGACCCGGTCGCCCGCCGCGCCGGCTGGACCCGCTGGTTCGCCCTGGCCGTGGCGCTCTGCCTCGCCGCCGCGTTCGAGCCGATGCGCGAGACGATCAACTTCGGCCAGGTCAACATGCTGCTGCTGTTCCTGGTCGCGCTGGACCTGCTCCGGTTGCTGCCGCGGGGCAGCCGCTGGGCCGGCGTGGGCATCGGCCTGGCCACTGCGATCAAGCTGACCCCGGGCGTCTTCATCCTCTACCTGCTGGTCACCCGGCGCTGGCGGGCCGCCATCACCTCGATGGCCGCCGCGGCGGGCGTGACGCTGCTGGCCGCCGCGCTCTTCCCGGACGCCTCCCGCGAGTTCTGGACCACCTCGTTGTGGAACACCGGCCGGGTCGGTGAGCTGGCGTTCGTCTCCAACCAGTCGCTGCGCGGCGTGGTGGCCCGGCTGGACCCGCAGCACCCGAGCACCGTGGCCTGGCTGCTGCTGGTCCTGGCCACCCTGGCGGTGTGGGCGTGGCGCTCCCGGGCGGCGGTGGCCGCCGGTGACGAGGCGACCGGGCTGGCGCTCACCGGCGCGTTGATGTGCCTGGTCAGCCCCGTGACCTGGGTGCACCACCTGGTCTGGCTGATTCCCGCGCTGATCCTGCTGGTCGACAACGCGGTGGCCGCGCCCGCCGCCGGGACCCGGCGGCGTGCTCTGGCGGCCTTCGCGGTGGTCGCGTACGGGCTGCTGATCAGCCGGATCGTCTGGGCCTGGGAGAAGGACTTCACCGGGGTCGACGGCTTCCTGGGCAGCAACACCTACGTCTGGATCAGCCTGGCGCTGCTGGTGCTGCTGCCGATCCGACGCTGGGCGGTACCGGCCGCCGCCGGTCCGGCCGGGCGCCCGGATCCGGGCGGGTCAGCCGTCGAGCCGGCCGGCGTAGCGCAGCTCGTCGAGCCGGACCGGGGGACGCCCGCCGGCGAGCGGCACCGGGTAGGTGGACCGCTCGCCGTCGGCTGACAGCCCGGCCCGCTCGTAGAACCGGCGGGCCCGGACGTTCTCCGCCAGCACCCAGAGCCGGTAGTCCCGCCAGCCCCGGGCCGCCAGGCCGGCGCGCGCCGCGGCCAGCAGCGCCGAGGCGGTGCCGTCGCCCCAGTGCGCCGGCTCCACGTACGTCGCCAGCACCTCGCCGTACGCCGGGTCCAGGTCGTCCCGGTCCTGGTTGTTGCGGTACGGGCCGAACGTGGTGAACCCCGCCGGCACCCCGTCGACCTCGGCGAGCAGCGTGGTGAACGGGTGCTCCGGGTCGGCGGTGCCGAGGTCCCGGCGCCGCTGCGCCCAGGCCACCGGGTTGAGCCGGCGCAGCACCTCGTCGGGCATGATCCCGGCGTAGCCGGCCTGCCAGCCGTGGATGTGCACCCGGGCGATCGCCTCGGCGTCCTCGGGCTCTTCGCGGCGGATGGTCAGCATGTGTCCGTTCTATGCCTCGCCGGGCGTGCGGTCCAGCGTCCGCTCCGGCGTCGTACCGCTGGATTAGGGTGCCCGACGATGACCGCACCGGAATCACTCTCCCTCGCCCAGGCCCGGCGGGTGGCGCTCGCCGCCCAGGGCTTCGCCGACCCGGCGCCCACCGGCGTGCCCACCCGGCGGCACCTGCGCCGCGTGCTGGACCGGGTCGGGTTGATCCAGATGGACTCGGTCAACGTGCTGCAACGGGCGCACTACCTGCCGCTCTACAGCCGGCTCGGGCCCTACCCGACGACCCTGCTCGACACCGCCGCCTACCGCCGCCCCCGGGAGCTCTTCGAGTACTGGGGCCACGAGGCGTCGCTGGTGCCGGTGGGGCTGCACGCGGCGCTGCGCTGGCGGATGGCCAAGGCCCACTCCGACGCCTGGGGCGGCATGCGGCGCATCGCGCAGGAGCAGCCCGAGTTGGTCGCCTGGGTACGCGACGAGGTGGCCGCCCGCGGGCCGCTGACCGCCGCCGAGATCGAGCACGACGCGCCCCGGGAGACCGGCAACTGGGGCTGGAACTGGTCGGCGGTGAAGCGCGCGCTGGAGTTCCTCTTCTGGGCCGGGGAGGTGGCCGCCGCCGACCGGACGACCTCCTTCGCCCGCCGCTACGACCTGCCCGAGCGGGTGCTGCCGGCGGCGGCCCTGGCCGCGCCCACCCCCACCGACGCCGAGGCGTACCGGACGCTGGTGTCGCTGGCCGCGCGGTCGCTCGGGGTGGCCGCCGAGCCGGAGCTGCGCGACTACTTCCGGCTCCCGCTGGCCGGCGCCCGGCAGGCGATCGCCGAGCTGGTCGAGGCCGGTGAGCTGCGGCCGGTGGCGGTGCAGGGCTGGCGGCAGCCGGCCTGGCTGCACGCCGGCGCCCGGCTGCCCCGGTGGGTGCGGGGCAACACGCTGGTGAGCCCCTTCGACCCGCTCGTCTGGGAGCGGGCCCGCACCGAGCGGCTCTTCGACTTCAGCTACCGCATCGAGATCTACGTGCCGGCGCCGCAGCGGGTGTACGGCTACTACGTGCTGCCGTTCCTGCAGGGCGAGCGGTTCACCGCGCGGGTCGACCTCAAGGCCGACCGCCGGGCGGGCGTGCTGCTGGTGCCGGCCGCCTGGCGGGAGCCGGGCGCCGACCCGGGGGAGACCGCCGTCGCGCTCGCCGCGGAGCTGCACCGGCTGGCCGGCTGGCTCGGCCTGGACGCGGTGGCCCCGCCGGTCGCCGGGGATCTCGCCGACCCGCTGGCCGCCGCGTTGAAGGGCGTCGCCGGTGTACCGTGAGCGCGTGACGAGCGTTGACGGGTCGACGAGTCAGCCGGGTCAGCAGGTGACGGACACCGGCACCGCGCCGGCCACGCCGCCCGGTGCCGCAGCCACGTCGCCCGATGCCGTGGCGATGCCGCCCGGCGCGGCGACCGCCCCGCACGGCGAGGGCGCCTGGACGCCCGACGCCGCGTCCGCGGCCTGGCCGCCGGGTGCATACCAGCAGGTCGAGCCGGACCGGCTCACCCGGTTCGTGCTCCGGGTGCACGCGCGTTCCCCCCGCTGGGCGGCGCCGCTGGCCGCGCTCGGCTGCGTCGGCATCGGGGTGGCGTACGCGCTGGTCAGCGACCCCACCCGCAGCGACCCGGACGCCGCCCCGAGCTGCCTGCTCAAGCTGACCACCGGGCTGGACTGCCCGGGTTGCGGCGGCACCCGCGCCCTCTGGTACGTGCTGCACGCCGACCTGCCCGCCGCTGCCCGGCACCACTTCCTCTTCGTCTTCGCGCTGCCCTTCCTGGCGTACCTCTTCGTGGCCTGGGCCGGGAAGCAGGCGTTCGGCTGGCGACTGCCGGAGCTGCGGATCAGCTCACCGGTGATCGCCGGGTTCCTCGCCCTCTGGCTGGCCTTCTCGGTGGCGAGAAACCTCCCCTGGGCCCCGTTCACCGCGCTCTACGTCTGACCCCGCCCGGCGCTCGCCGCGACGGTCCGGCTGCGAGATCTTGGACACGTGCCGTTCACCCGGAACGGAAACTGTCCAAGATTTGCAGCTCACGGCCGGTCTGCCGGCCGGGAGGTCAACTTTTGCGCACCGGTGCCGGGCCACTACAGTCCCAGGAATGCCGGAGATGGTGCAGCCCCAGGTCAAGCTGATCGCATGGACCCAGTTCCAGGCCCCTGACGACGTGCCGTGGTCGACCGACGCCGACGGCGGTCAGGCGCTGGCGGAGTTCGCCGGCCGGGCCTGCTACCAGAGCTGGAAGAAGCCGAACCCGGCGACGGCCACCAACGCCGGCTACCTGGCGCACATCCTCGAGGTGGGCCACCTGAGCGTGCTGGAGCACGGCTCGGTGAGCTTCTACTTCACCGGCGTCTCCCGCTCGCTGACCCACGAGCTGATCCGGCACCGGCACTTTTCGTACTCGCAGCTCTCCCAGCGTTACGTCCCGGAGCGGGACGCGGCCATGGTCGAGCCCGCGGTGATCGCCGACGACCCGGAGCTGCACAAGAAGTTCGTCGAGGCGGCCGAGGCCAGTGTCCGGGCGTACACCGAGCTGCTGGAGGGGCTGGAGCAGCGCTTCTCCGACGAGCCCAACCCGACGCTGCGGCGCAAGCAGGCCCGGCAGGCGGCCCGCGCGGTGCTGCCCAACGCCACCGAGACCCGGATCGTGGTGACCGGCAACTACCGGGCCTGGCGGCACTTCATCGCCATGCGGGCCACCGAGCACGCCGACGTGGAGATCCGCGAGCTGGCGGTGGAGTGCCTGCGCCAGCTCCAGCGGGTGGCCCCGAACGTCTTCGCCGACTTCGTCATCTCCGCCCTGCCCGACGGCACCGAGGTGGCGACCAGCCCGCACGGCGAGTGAGTCCTGAGCCCTTCCCCACCGGCCCTCCGGTGGTCGTCCGCTAGGTTGTGAACATGACGCACGACCACCCTGCCGCCCCCGCCCGGGGCGCATCGCGCCCGTTCGGGCGACTGCTCACGGCCATGGTGACCCCGTTCACCGCTGACGGTTCCCTCGACGTGGACGGCGCCGTACGGCTCGCCGCCCACCTGGTCGACGAGCAGGGCAACGACGCGCTGGTGCTCAACGGCACCACGGGTGAGTCGCCGACCACCACCGACGCGGAGAAGGAGACCCTGATCCGCGCGGTCGCCGAGGCCGTCGGCGACCGGGCCCGGATCGTCGCCGGGGTGGGCACCAACGACACCCGGCACACCATCGAGCTGGCCGCGTCCGCCGAGAAGGCCGGCGCGCACGGCCTGCTGGTGGTCACCCCGTACTACAACAAGCCGCCGCAGAGCGGGCTGCTGCGCCACTTCACCGCGGTCGCCGACGCCACCGGGCTGCCGATCATGCTCTACGACATCCCGCACCGGGCGGGGGTGGCCATCGCCACCGACACGCTGGTGCGCCTCGCCGAGCACGGCCGGATCGTCGCGGTCAAGGACGCCAAGGGCGACCTGACCGCCACCAGCTGGGTGCTCAGCCGCAGCGACCTGGCCTTCTACAGCGGCGAGGACGCGCTCACCCTGCCGACGCTGGCCGTCGGCGGGGTCGGCCTGGTGGGCACGTCGACGCACCTCATCGGCGCGCAGGCCAAGCAGCTGATCGAGGCGTACGACGCGGGGGACCACGCGACCGCGCTGGCCCTGCACCGGCGGCTGCTGCCGCTGTTCACCGGGATCTTCCGTACCCAGGGCGTGATCCTGGTGAAGGCGGGCCTGGCGGCCCAGGGTCTGCCGGCCGGCCCGGTGCGGCCGCCGCTGGTGGACGCCACCACCGACGAACTCGCCCAGCTGCGCGCCGACTGCGCGGCGGCGGGCCTGGAACTGCCCGAATGATCGAACGACACGACGGACGCCGAGTGACGGCGTCGCAGATTGAGGTGGACGCGTGACCGAGGCGCACATCGAGGGTGAGCTGCCCCCGCCGCTGCCGGAGGGCGGCCTGCGGATCATCCCGCTCGGCGGGCTCGGCGCCATCGGTCGGAACATGACCGTCTTCGAGTACGACGGCAAGCTGCTGATCGTCGACTGCGGGGTGCTCTTCCCCGACGTCGAGCAGCCGGGCGTGGACCTGATCCTGCCGGACTTCGGCCCGATCCTGGACCGGCTCGACGACGTCCAGGCGATCGTGCTCACGCACGGTCACGAGGACCACATCGGCGCGGTGCCGTACCTGCTCGCCCACAAGCCGGACATCCCGCTGGTCGGCTCCCAGTTCACCCTGGCACTGGTCGAGGCGAAGCTGGCCGAGCGGCGGATCCAGCCGTACACGCTGACCGTGCGGGAGGGCGGCCGGGAGCGGCTGGGCCCGTTCGAGTGCGAGTTCTTCGCGGTCAACCACTCGATCCCCGACGCGCTCGCGGTGGCCATCCGCACCCCGGCCGGGCTGGTGCTGCACACCGGCGACTTCAAGATGGACCAGGTTCCGCTGGACGGCCGGATCACCGACCTGGCCGGTTTCGCCCGGCTCGGCGCCGAGGGCGTGGACCTGCTGCTGTCGGACTCCACCAACGCGGAGATCCCCGGCTTCGTGACCCCGGAGCGCGAGATCGGGCCGGTGCTCGACTCGACCTTCGCCAAGGCCAGGGGACGGATCATCGTCGCCTCGTTCGCCTCGCACGTGCACCGGGTGCAGCAGGTCTTCGACTCCGCCGCCGAGCACGGCCGCAAGGTGGCGCTGATCGGCCGGTCGATGGTCCGCAACATGGGCATCGCCCGGGACCTGGGCCTGCTCAACATCCCGGCCGGCCTGGTCGTCGGGATCGAGGAGGCCACCACGCTGCCGCCCGAGCAGATCGTGCTGATGTCCACCGGTTCGCAGGGCGAGCCGATGAGCGCGCTGGGCCGGATGGCCAGCGGCGACCACCGGCACATCACCATCGCCCCCGGCGACACCGTGGTGCTGGCCAGCTCGCTGGTGCCGGGCAACGAGACCTCCGTCTACCGGGTGATCAACCGGCTGGCCCGGGCCGGCGCCGTGGTCGTGCACAAGGACGTCGCCAAGGTGCACGTCTCCGGTCACGCCCCCGCCGGTGAGCTGCTCTACCTGCTCAACGTGGTGCGGCCCAGCAACCTGATGCCGGTGCACGGCGAGTGGCGGCACCTGCGGGCGCACGCGCGCCTCGGCGTCGAGTCCGGCGTCGCCCCCGACCGGGTGGTGCTCTGCGAGGACGGCGACGTGGTCGACCTGGTCGAGGGGCGCGCCAGCCTGGTCGGGCACGTGAAGAGCCGCTACGTCTACGTCGACGGCCTCGCCGTCGGTGACGTCAGCGAGTCGCTGCTCACCGAGCGGCGGATCCTCGGCGACGGCGGCTTCATCGCCACCACCGTGGTGGTGGACTCGGTCACCGGCAAGGTGGTCGGCGGCCCCACCCTCTCGGCGAAGGGCTTCTCCGAGGACCCGGAGGCGTTCAACCCGGTGGTTCCGCTGGTCACCGAGGCGCTCAACCGGGCCGCCGCGGACGGCATCACCGACCCGCACCAGCTCCAGCAGATCGTCCGGCGCACCGTCGGGCGCTGGGTCAACGACAAGTACCGGCGCCGCCCGATGATCGTTCCGACGGTCGTCGAGGTCTGACCCACCGGCTCCGCACGCCGGTCCACCGTCCGCGGTGGACCGGCGTCGTCGTGTCCGGGTACGCCCCGGCGAGTGATCGCCCGGACACGCTGCGCTGAAAGGTCCGGTTCCGGGTCAACCGATCGGCCGTCGTCTCCGTACTCCGTTCCGGCAGGCGTACCCCGCGCCGGCCGGGAGGAGCATGCGGATGGACCGCAGACGGATGACAGCCATCGGCGTCGTGGTGGCGGCGGCGGGATTGACAGCGGCGGTGACCCTGCCGTCGTTCGCCGGTGAGAACACGGCACCGCGAGCCGGTGGACCGGCCGGTGCGAAGGCCACCGGCGGGGTGGCCCCCGAGGTGCTGGACGCGATGAGCCGCGACCTGTCGCTCAGCCGGGAGCAGGCGGTACGGCGGTTGGCGGCCGAGCGGCGCGCCACCGGCACCGTCGGCCGGCTGCGCACCGAGCTCGGTGCGGCGTACGGCGGCAGCTGGCTCAGCGCCGACGGCGCCACGCTGACCGTGGCGGTCGCCGACCCGGGGCAGGCGGCCCGGGTCAGGGCCGCCGGTGCGGTGCCGAAGCAGGTCGACCGCGGTGTGCGGGAGCTGGACGCGGTCAAGGGCCGGCTCGACTCGGCCGGCGCCCGGGCGACCCCGGACATCGCCGGCTGGTACGTCGACGTCGCCACCAACTCGGTGGTGGTGCTCGCCAAGCCGGGCGCGGAGCAGGCCGCCCGCAGGTTCGCCGCGGCCACCGGGGCCCCGGCCGGTGCGGTGCGGGTGACCGCCTCCACCGAGTCGCCCCGGCCGCTGTTCGACGTGCGCGGCGGCGACGCCTTCTTCATCAACAACGCCGGCCGCTGCTCGGTCGGCTTCTCCGTGGTCGGCGGCTTCGTGACCGCCGGGCACTGCGGCCGGCCGGGGGACCGCACCACCGGGGTGAACCGGGTCGCCCAGGGCACCTTCGCCGCGTCCTCGTTCCCCGGCGACGACTGGGCGTTCGTCCAGGTCAACGACCAGTGGACGCCGCAGGGCGTGGTGAACGACTTCAACGGCGGCACGGTGGCGGTCAACGGCTCCACCGAGGCCCCGGTCGGCGCCTCGATCTGCCGCTCCGGCTCCACCACCGGGACCCGCTGCGGGGTGGTCCAGGCCAAGAACGCCACCGTCAACTACCCGGAGGGCACGGTCACCGGGCTGACCCGGACCAACGTCTGCGCCGAGCCCGGTGACTCCGGCGGGGCGTGGCTCTCCGGCGACCAGGCGCAGGGCGTCACCTCCGGCGGGTCGGGCGACTGCACCGCCGGCGGAATCACCTTCTTCCAGCCGGTCAACGAGATCCTCCAGCGCAACAACCTGACGCTGGTCACCGCGAACGGGCAGTCGGCCCCCGCCGAGCCGCCGGCCGGTGGCGACGCCACCGCACCGCCGGCCACCGCCGCCCCGACCGCCCCGCCGGCCGGTGACTCCTCGGTCTGCACCGGCGACGTCAGCCGCTCCGGCAGCATCGCCGCCGGCCGTTCCCAGGCGCAGCCCGACGGCCGCTGGTACGTCGCCGACGGCGGCGCGCAGAGCGCCTGCCTGGACGCCCCCGACGGCGCCCAGCTGGTGCTGGAACTCCAGCGCTGGACCGGCTCCGGCTTCCGGACGGTGGCCCGGGCCGGCACCGCCGACGGCATTGCCCGCCTCGACGCGGAGGGCCCCGCCGGCGCCTACCGCTACCGGGTCACCGCCCTGAGCGGCTCCGGGGAGTACACCCTGGCCTTCTCGGCGAGCTGAACGCCCTGCTCCGCTGACCGCGGAGCCCCCACCCCAGCGCGGGG
>NZ_JBPQTL010000102.1:0-20681 GCF_051386295.1 Micromonospora sp. URMC 105
CCCCCCCCCCCCCCCCCCACGATCGGGGTACGTCGTCAGCGACGGCTCTCGCCGCTGCTGATCTCCTCGCGCTCGGCGCGGGGCTCGACGGGCGGGTGCCCCGGCGAGACCGGCGCCTCGGCCGGCTTCTCGATCGGGTAGAAGAAGCCCCGGATGGCCGGGCCGAGGGCACCGAGCCGGTTCATCTTCTTCGGCACCACCCAGCCGACGTAGTCCAGCGGGGCGTGCCCGTCGTGGCCGTCGGCCGAGCTGAGCGGCTGGTGCACCTCGACGAAGCGGCCGTCCGGCAGGCGCCGGATGATGCCGGTCTCCACGCCGTGCGCCAGCACCTCACGGTCGTGCTGCTGCAGACCGAGGCAGATCCGGTACGTCACGTAGTACGCCAGCGGCGGGACCACCAGCAGACCGATCCGGCCGGCCCAGGTCATCGCGTTGAGGCTGATGTTGAACTTGTCGGCGATGACGTCGTTCGCGCCGGACAGGGTCAGCACCATGAAGAACGCGACGGCCATGGCGCCCACCGCGGTACGGGCCGGGACGTCCCGCGGCCGCTGCAGCAGGTTGTGGCTCTTGCGGTCCTTGAGGTGCCGGGCCTCCAGGAACGGGTAGAGCGTGGAGAGCGCCACCAGGATGCCGGGGAGCACCACGGTCGGCCAGAACAGCGGCGGGATGATGTAACCGTCGCCGAACGGGATGTTCAGGTCCCAGGCCGGCATCAGTCGCGTCGAGCCGTCGAGGAACATGACGTACCAGTCGGGCTGGCTCGCCGCGGAGACCACCCACGCCTCGTACGGGCCGAAGTACCAGATCGGGTTGATCTGGAAGAGACCGCCCATCAGCGCGACGACCGCGAAGACGAGCATGAAGAACCCGCCCTGCTTCAGGGCGTACCGCGGGAACATCCGCTCGCCGACCACGTTGTCGTTGGTCCGGCCGGGGCCGGGCCACTGGGTGTGCTTCTGCTTGAAGACCAGGCCCAGGTGAGCACCGATCAGCGCGAGCAGCAGACCCGGGATGAGCAGCACGTGGGCGATGTAGAAGCGGCTGATGATGATCGTGCCGGGGAACTCCCCGCCGAAGATCGACGAGGTGAGCCAGGAGCCGATCACCGGGATGGACAGCATGATCGCCGAGGCGATCCGCAGGCCGGTGCCGGAGAGGCCGTCGTCCGGCAGCGAGTAGCCGGTGAAGCCGGCGAGGAAGCCGACCCAGAACAGCAGCGAGCCGATGATCCAGTTCGTCTCCCGCGGCTTGCGGAAGGCGCCGGTGAAGAAGACCCGCAGCATGTGCACCACGATGGCGGCCATGAACAGCAGGGCCGACCAGTGGTGCATCTGCCGCATGACCAGGCCACCCCGGACGTCGAACGACAGGTCCAGGCTGGAGGCGTACGCGGCCGACATCGGCGTGCCCCGCAGCGGGGCGTAGCTGCCGTTGTAGACGACCTCGGTCATCGCCGGCTCGTAGAAGAAGGTCAGGAAGACACCGGTCAGCAGCAGGATCACGAACGAGAAGAGCGCGATCTCGCCGAGCAGGAACGACCAGTGGTCGGGGAAGACCTTGTTCAGCAGCCGGCGCAGGGGCGTGGCCACCTGGAAGCGGTCGTCCACTTCCCGTGCGGCCTTGCCCGGCACCGCTGCTACGTCAAACTTACGGCGCTTCATGCGGGGCGCTCCCAGAAGTCCGGCCCGACCGGCTCCTGATAGTCCGTCCGTGCCACGAAGAAGCCCTCCTCATCCACCTCGATGGGCAGCTGCGGGAGCCTCCGGCTGGCAGGACCGAAGATGGGGCGGGCGTTGTCAGTGATCAGGAACTGCGACTGGTGGCACGGGCAGAGCAGGCGGTTGGTCTGCTGCTCGTACAGGCTGGCGGGGCAGCCGGCGTGGGTGCAGATCTTCGAGTACGCGATGTAGTTGCCCCACATGAAGTCGGGCTTTCCCTCACGCTCGTTGTTGCGCCGCGCGTCCTGGGCGTCGGAGTCCCGCAGGTGGATCAGCAGCGTCGGCGAGTCGGCGTGCATGTTGCTCACGCCGTGCTCGATGCCGGGGAAGACGGTGAGCTGACCGCCGCTGCTGATGTCCGCCGGGCGGATCGGCCGGCCGTCCTCGCGGACCAACCGGATCTTCTCGCCCTCGTTCGCGGCGGCGAAGCCGGTGCGGAACATCTGGTTGTTCTTGTGCGGGTCGGAGATCAGACCGCCGACCAGCGGGGCCGCGGCGACCGCCGCGACCGGCGCCAGACCGGCCAGCAGGGAGACACCCAGCAGGGGACGACGGCGCACGTTGAGCTCGTCGGCCATGTAGAGCATCGTCTGGCCGACGATGCGCTGCTCCTCCGGCGAGGAGGACTGCCCCTGGTGGCGGTCCTGGATCGAGACCTCCTTGGGCAGCACCTTCTTGCCCCAGACCAGGATGCCGAAGCCGAGCGCGCCGAGCGCGACACCCAGGGTCAGGCCGAGCAGCGGGGTGAAGAGCTTGTCGCCGCCGTGGGCGCCCTCGTACTGCCACGGCCACCAGATGTAGACGACCAGGAAGGCGGTCGCCGCCAGGCCGGTCAGCAGGAAGAGGAACGCGACGAGACGGACCATCCGCCGCTCCGCCTTGGTGCCCTCGGCGAACTGCGGCTCGTAGTGGACGATCTCGATGTCGTCGCGGCGGGCACCCTCCACGACGATGTCGAACCGCGTCGTGCGGGGGTCGTCGATGTCGAAGGACTTCTCGCCGGCCGGGCCGGCCGTCTTGTCCGTGTGGGTGCTCACGCCCTCACCTCGCTCGGGGCGGTGCCGCGCCGCGGCACCACAGCGCTGAACCGAATGATCTGCCCGGTCACGACTTGCCCGCGATCCACAGGCTGGCGAAGACCAGCGCGACGACGCCGACCAGGAAGATCGCCAGGCCCTCGGTCGAGGGACCGTACCGGCCGAGGTTGAACCCGCCGTGGTCCTCGCCCTGCTTCAGGGTCTCCTGGATGTAGGCGATGATGTCCGCCTTCTGCTCCGGGGTGATCTGGTTGTCCCCGAACACCGGCATGTTCTGCGGGCCGCTCAGCATGGCGGCGTAGATCTGGCGGTCGGTGGCCGGGCGCAGGCTCGGGGCGAACTTGCCCGAGGAGAGCGCGCCGCCGCCACCGCCGAAGGCGTGGCACTGCGAGCAGTTGACCCGGAACAGCTCACCGCCGGCGGCGATGTTGGCGTCCTTGTGCAGGTTGTCACCGGCCGGCACGACCGGGCCGCCACCCAGTTCCTGGACGTACTGCGCCAGCTGGCGGATCTCCTCGTCGGTGAAGACCTTCGGCTTGCGCCAGGCCTGCGCCTCCTGGCGGGCCATCGGCATGCGGCCGGTGCCGACCTGGAACTCCACCGAGGCCGCGCCGACTCCGACCAGGCTCGGTCCGCGCCCTTCGACACCCTGCGCGTTGCGACCGTGACAGGTCACACAGCTCACGTCGAACAGCGCCTTGCCCTCTGCGGCGGCGCCGGTCAGCGGCGGGTTTTCCTGCGCCTGCACGCCGGGGGCGAAGACGGTGTAGGCGCCGCCGGCCAGCATCAGCGCGGCGAACAGCCGGACCGCGGCGCCCAGCCGGCGGCGGCCCCTGCTGCGCGCTACGGGCCGCCCGCGCAGGCGCGCGAGCAGACCGCGTCGGCGGTCGTTGTCAGAAGTCATGACCTGTGTCCTTAACCGGTTGGACCTTGTCTCAGGGGACGGAGCAGCGGCGCGATACGTGACGCGCCAAGATCACTGAAGCCAGTAGATCATGGCGTAGAGCCCGATCCACACCACGTCGACGAAGTGCCAGTAGTACGACACGACGATCGCCGAGGTGGCCTGGGCGGGGGTGAACCGGCCCATGGTGGTGCGGATCATGAAGATGACGAAGGCGATGAGGCCGCCGGTCACGTGCAGGCCGTGGAAGCCGGTGGTGAGGTAGAACATCGACCCGTAACCGTCTTCGTTGATCTTGATGCCCTCGTGCACCAGCTCGCGGTACTCGTTCACCTGGCCGAGCACGAAGATCAGGCCCATCACGAAGGTGATCGTGAACCAGCGCCGCAGGGCGTGGACGTCACCCTTCTCCGCCGCGAAGACGCCGAGCTGGCAGGTCACCGAGGACAACACCAGGATCACCGTGAAGGTGGTCGCGTACGGGATGTTGAGGTGCTCGGTGTGCTTCGCCCACTGCTCCGGCGCCGCAGCGCGGATGGAGAAGTACATCGCGAACAGCGCCGCGAAGAACATGAGTTCGCTGGAGAGCCACACGATCGTCCCGACGCTGACCATGTTGGGTCGGGTCAGGGAGTGGATCCGGCTCTTGTCAATGGCTGGGGCCGCAGTCACGCGGTCATTATTGCCCTTGACCGGGGCGGGCGATCAGCGGGGGGCCAAACCAACGCGAGGGATGGCCCGATCGTGGTGGTCCGGTTCGCCTGGCCTAGCCTGAAAAGCGTGCTGCACGTCGATTCGATCTTCGCCGCGACCTCGGCGGGCCCGTCGGCGGTCCTCGCCGCCGGAGGCGACGCCGTCCCGCCGCCGTTCACCGTCGCCCGGGTCTTCACCGAGACCCGGCTGGACAGCTGGCTCGCCCTCGGGCTGGTCCTGGCCGCCGGACTCTACCTCTACGGGGTGTACCGGCTGCGGCTGCGCGGGGACGCCTGGCCGGTCGTGCGGACGATCTGCTTCCTCGGCCCGGGCCTCGGCGGCATCGCCGCGGTCACGGTCAGCGGCCTGCACGCGTACGACACGGCGCTGGTGTCGGTGCACATGGTGCAGCACATGGTGCTGTCGATGGTCGCGCCGATCTTCCTCGCCCTGGGCGCCCCGGTCACCCTGGCCCTGCGCACGCTGCCGGTCCGCCCGCGCAAGCGCCTGCTGGCGATCGTGCACAGCCGGTTCGCCAAGGTCTACAGCTACCCGCTGGTGGCGTTCAGCATCTTCGTGGTCAACCCGTTCGCGCTCTACTTCAGCGGCCTCTACGAGTACACGCTGGAGCACGCCTGGGCGCACGAGCTGGTGCACGCGCACTTCATCGCCACCGGCTGCGTGTTCTTCTGGCCACTGCTCGGCCTCGACCCGCTGCCGGGCCGGTGGCCGTACCCGGCGCGGGCGCTGCTGATGCTGCTCTCCGTGCCGTTCCACACGGTGCTCGGGCTCACCATCATGCAGAGCACCACCCTGCTCGGCGGCGACTGGTACCCGTCGCTCAACCTGGCCTGGTCGAACCCGCGCGACGACCAGGTGGTCGCCGGCGGCATCCTCTGGGCCGGTGGCGAGTTCGTCAGTGTGACGATGCTCGCGGTGCTGGTCGTGCAGTGGATCCGGCAGTCCGAGCGGGAGGCCCGCCGGCTCGACCGCGAGCTGGACCGCCAGGAGGCCCGGGAACGGGCCGCCGACGCCGCCCCGACCGCGGCCCCGGGCACCCCGGCCTGAGCTGCGCCGACGCCGCGTGCGCGGCGGGCCGCCGGGCGGGATGTCAGCTACGCCACACCGGCGGGTACGATCAGCGGGCAGCTACGAGGTGGGAGCCAGTTCAGCGATGAGCGATCGTCAGTGCACCGTCCTGCTCTACAGCGACGACCCGCAGGTCCGTGACCGGATGCGGCTGGCCGTCGGCACCCGCCCCGCGCCCGGCCTCGAGATCGAGTTCGTCGAGGCGGCCACGTACGCCGAGTGCGTCCGGCTGGTCGACGACTACGAGATCGACCTCATGCTGCTCGACGGCGAGGCCAGCCCGGGCGGTGGCATCGGCATCGCCCGCCAGATCAAGGACGACCGGGACGACGCCCCGCCCACCTGCGTGGTCATCGCCCGCTCCGCCGACCGATGGCTCGCCGCGTACGCGCAGGTCGACGCCACGCTGATGCACCCGCTCGACCCGGTGACCACCGGCACCACGGTCGCCGAGCTGCTGCGTACGCACGCCGCCGCCTGAGCCGGCGCGCTCGGCGGCGCCTCCGGTGCCCGGGCTGACGGGCGCCCACCCCGTCCCACCCGCACCCACGCCCGCTCGGGAGGCCCACGATGGGCGAACGGACCTGGCCGCACCTGCTCAACACGCTGTTGCGCGGCGGGGAGCTCTCCACCGCCGACACCGCCTGGGCGATGGACGAGATCATGACCGGCGCCGCCGCCCCGTCCCAGGTCGCCGCCTTCGCGGTGGCGCTGCGGGCCAAGGGCGAGACCCCCGCCGAGCTGGCCGGGCTGGTCGAGGCGATGCTCGGCCGGGCGGTCCCGGTCGAGCTGCCGGAGGAGTTGCGGCAGACCGCGCTGGACGTGGTCGGCACCGGCGGTGACCTCGCCCACACCGTGAACATCTCCACCATGACCGCGCTGGTGGTGGCCGGCGCCGGCGTCCGGGTGGTCAAGCACGGCAACCGCGCCGCCTCCTCGCTCTGCGGCACCGCCGACCTGCTGGAGTTCCTCGGGGTGCCGCTGGACCTCGCGCCCGAGCAGGTCGCCCGCTGCGTCGAGGAGGCCGGGATCGGGTTCTGCTTCGCCGGCCGGTTCCACCCCGGGATGCGGCACGCCGGCCCGGTCCGCCGCGAGATCGGCGTGCCCACCTTCTTCAACTTCCTCGGCCCGCTGACCAACCCGGCCCGGCCCAGGGCCGGCGCCGTCGGCTGCTTCGACGCGCGGATGGCCCCGGTGATGGCCGCCGTCTTCGCCGGGCGGGGCGACTCGGCGATCGTGATGCGCGGTGAGGACGGCCTGGACGAGTTCACCACCGCCGCCCCGACCCGGGTCTGGGTGGCCCAGCAGGGCACCGTCAGGGAGGCGCTGCTGGACGCGCGGGACCTCGGGGTGCCCCGGTCCACGCTGGCCGACCTGCGCGGCGGAGACGCGGCGTACAACGCTCAGGTGGCGCGCCGGCTGCTGGCCGGCGACCCCGGCCCGGTACGGGACGCGGTGCTGGTCAACTCCGCGGCCGCGCTGGCCACCCAGGGCCCGTTGGACGGCGACCTGACCGAGGCGCTGCGGGCCGGGATGGACCGGGCCGCCGAGTCGATCGACTCGGGGTCGGCCGCCGCCGTCCTGGACCGCTGGGTCGAGGTGTCCCGCGCGCTCTGAGCGCCGGTCCGCGGGTCGGTGGCGGGACGCGCCGAGGGCGTCCCGGCCGGAAATGTCGGAGGGGCGTGCCAAACTACACGGGAGTAATTTTCCGTTTTCCACCGATGGCGGCGATGGCCGTCGGCGGGCACCGGAGCGAGAGGAGACGCCCGTGTCGGACCGCGAGCTCTACTGCGACACCTGCGAGGGCGTTCAGCCGTTCGAGACCCCACCCTGCGTCGACGGTCACGGCGCCGACTGCGCCGAGCTGGTCTGCATCGGCTGCGGTGCGGCCGTGCTGATCGCCACCTTCACCTTCCACGCCCCCAGCCTCGCCGACCGGCGTGGGCGAGCGGCGTCCCGGTCCGGCCGCCGCGCGGCCTGACCCGCTCCCGATCCCTCGCCAGCGGCCACCCGACGAGGTCGGCCGGCGGCCGGCCGCGCCCGCCCGAGGTCGGCCGGTGCCGGGCAACGGCCACCTGCGCTCCGACGGACGTCGTCCCGGCCCTGTGGAGCTGATGTCGTGGACGACTCACCTGGCCGCGCCCGACGAGCGCCGCCGCCTGATCCGTTCACGTCATCAGCTCCACAGCAGGCACCGCGTCCCCGCAAGCCGACCCGCCGCCACCACTTGCGCGGCAGGGGGCGGAACACGCGCAGGCCCGCGTCCCAGAAGCGGGACGCGGGCCTGCGGGTGAAGCCGTCGGATCAGTGCTCGGCGGTACGCCGGGTGCCGGTGTAGTACTCGAAGAGCAGGCCGCAGGCGGCGAAGATCACCGCGACCAGGCCGACGCCCACCAGCCAGAACTGCCAGTACACCAGGCCCATGCCGGCCACCGCGGCGGCCAGCGCCAGGCCGAACGGCCAGTAGCTGCCCGGGCTGAAGAAGCCGATCTCGCCCGCACCGTCGGCGATCTCGCCGTCCGGCCGGTCCTCCGGCCGCAGGTCGATGCGGCGCGAGACGAACCAGAAGAAGCCGCCGCACATCGCGCAGAGCAGGAACGACAGCAGCAGGGCGATGGTGCCGACCCACTCGACCTGGCCACCCGAGTCACCCCAGGTCCAGACGCCGTAGAGCACCGTCGCGCCGAGCAGGAACGCGGCGATGACCAGGAAGATACGCCACTCGGTCTTCATCTCGGTTCCCTCAGTTCCTCGGGTCGGAGTGCGACTTGTCGGGGTTGAAGGTGCCCACGTTACGCCGGGTCTTGAACGGCGTGGTGGTCGTCGCGTACGGGTCCTCGCCGATGGCGCTGAGCGCCTCCTGCGTCGACTTGCCGTCCCGCTTGGCCGCCAGGAACTGGTCGTACTTCTCCGGGGAGACGACGCGCAACTCGAAGTTCATGAAGGCGTGGTAGCTGCCGCAGAGCTCGGCGCACCGGCCGACGTACGCGCCCTCGTTCTCCAGCTTGGAGACCTCGAAGACGTTGCGGACGTTGCCCGGCATGACGTCCCGCTTGAACAGCATCTCCGGCACCCAGAACGAGTGGATGACGTCGCGGCTGGTCTCCTCGAACCGGATCGACCGGTCGGTCGGCAGGACCAGCACCGGGATGACCTCGCTGGTGCCGAGCACCGACGCCACGGTGTTGGCCTCCGGGCCCTGACCGTCGCGATAGTTGAACTGCCAGTTCCACTTGAACGCGACGACCTCGACGGTCACGTCGGGGTTCTTCGTCGTCCGGACCACGTCGGTCTGCACGACCGCCGTGTAGTAGAAGAGCACGGAGACGATGAGGATCGGCGCGATGGTGTAGAGGAACTCCATCGGCAGGTTGTAGCGGGTCTGCACCGGCAGCTCGTTGCCCCGCTTGCGGTAGCGCACGATGCACCAGAAGATCAGGCCCCACACGAAGACGCCGACCGCGAGGGCGGCGATGCAGGAGGCGATCCACAGGTCGTACATCCGGTGCGACTCCGGCGAGATGCCGCCCTGCGGCCAGCCGAAACCGTCGACCGCGCTGCCGACGTCACAGCCCGTGAGCAGGACCAGCAGCGCCGCTCCGCCGAGACCGAGCCCGGCGAGTCGACCAGCACCACGCCGCCGGCGCCCACCGGCTCCTGGGGAAGCGCTGTGCCGTACGGCCGAGGGCCGTACCTCCGAACTCCTTGCGACCACCTGGTCCTGCCTCCCTAGCGCGCCGCGGTGGGTTTCCCTGAAGCACCGACGGCAAAGGCGTCACCGACGGTCGCAGATTACTCGACCATGACGGGCTCGCCCGTGTTGGGGTCACTGTGCGCCCCCATCGGGGGGCTCGTGGGCAAAGCGACCCGATAGCGTGGGCTGTCGTGAGCCCTACCCCGGTCTACCTGGACGCGGCCACTGCCGCGCCGCTGCATCCGGTCGCCCGGCAGGCACTGCTGGCCGCCCTCGACGACGGCTGGGCCGACCCCGGCCGCCTGTACAGCCAGGCCCGCCGGGCCCGCCAGCTCCTCGACGCCGCCCGCGAGGCCACCGCGGCCACCCTCGGCGTCCGCGCCGACGAGCTCTCCTTCACCCCCAGCGGTACGGCGGCGGCGCACGGGGCGGTGCTGGGCGGGCTGGCCGGGCGGCGGCGGATCGGGGCGCGGCTGGTGCACTCCGCGATCGAGCACTCCGCGGTGCTGCACGCCGCCGAGCGGCACGTGGCGGGCGGCGGCACCGCGGTCGGCGTGCCGGTGGACCGGCTCGGCCGGCTCGAGGAGTCCGCCTGGTCCGAGGCGGTACGCACGCCGGGGGTGGCGCTGGCCGCGTTGATCGCCGCCAGCCACGAGGTGGGCACCGTCCAGCCGGTGGCACGGGCGGCGGCCGACTGCGCCGACGCCGGTGTCCCGCTCTACGTCGACGCGGCCCAGGTGGTGGGGCGGGCGCCGGTGCCGGCCGGCTGGTCGGTGCTGACCGCCAGCGCGCACAAGTGGGGCGGGCCACCCGGCGTCGGGCTGCTGGTGGTGCGCAAGGGCACCCGCTGGGAGTCGCCCTGGCCGGCCGACGAGCGGGAGTCGGGGCGTACCCCCGGGGTGGTGAACCTGCCGGCGGTGGTGGCGGCGGCGGCGAGCCTGCGCGCGGCGGCGGCCGACGCCGCGGCCGAGGCGGCCCGGCTGGCGCCGCTGGTGGACCGGATCCGGGCCCGGGTGGCGGCCGAGGTGCCGGACGTGGAGGTGGTCGGCGACCCGAGCGACCGGCTCCCCCACCTGGTCACCTTCTCCTGCCTGTACGTCGACGGCGAGGTGCTGCTGCACGCGCTGGACCGGCGCGGCTTCGCGGTCTCCTCCGGCTCGTCCTGCACCTCCTCGACGCTGCGCCCGTCGCACGTGCTGGAGGCGATGGGGGTGCTGTCGCACGGCAACGTCCGGGTGTCGCTGCACCGGGAGACGACCGAGGCGGACGTCGAGCGGTTCCTGGCGGAGCTGCCGGGGATCGTCGCCGAGCTGCGCGCCGAGGCGGGGGTGGTGGGGCTGTGACCGAACCCACGGAGGTGCTGGACTGCCGGGGCCAGCGCTGCCCCCTGCCGGTGATCGCGCTGGCCCGCCGGCTGCCCGAGCTGCCGGTCGGGGCCGTGCTGCGCGTCCTGGCCGACGACCCGGCCGCCGCCGTCGACATCCCCGCCTGGTGCCGCATGCGCGGGCAGCACTTCGTCGCCGCCGTGCCGGACACCCCCGCCTACGACATCCGCCGCACCCACTGACCCCCCGCCAGATCCCGCAGGCGGGGGTGGGTGGGTCAGGTGAGGTAGGTGAGGATGGCGGGGAGGGGGTCTACGTCCACGGAGGTGTCGACCACCAGGCGCGGGCCGATGATCGGCTCGTAGGCGGCCCGCCGGAGCAGGGTCTGGTCCCAGGTGGGGGTCAGCGCGTCGGGCTCGGCGGGCAGCCGCGCCTCGACCCGGCGGCGGTGCTCCGCCTCGTCGCCGCAGTGCACCTCGACCAGCCGCAGCGGCACCCCGGCCCGCTCGGCCAGGTCGTGCCAGAGACCGCGGGCGCCGGCCACCGGGTTGACCGCGTCGACCACCACGCTCAACCCCAGCCTGAGCTGCACCTCGGCCAACCCCGCGACCGCCTGGTACGCGGCCGTCCCGGGCACGTCGCCGACCAGCCCGTGGCGGGCCAGCGCCCGCTCGACCGGGCCGACCGGCAGCACCGGTGCGCCCAGCGCGGCGCCGACCCGCTCGGCCAGGGTGCTCTTGCCCACCCCCGGCAGGCCGGCGAACGCGACCAGGACCGGGCTCACGGCAGCAGGTACGGCCGCACGTCCTCGGCGGCGGCGTCGCCGTACGACTCGGCCAGGCGCTTGACGAACAGGTCGCGGCGGACCTCGTACTCCTGGGTGCCGACGGTCTCCAGCACCAGCGTGGCGAGCAGCGAGCCGACCTGCGCGGCCCGCTCCAGGCCGAGGCCCCAGGAGAGCGCGGCGAAGAACCCGGCGCGGAAGCCGTCGCCGACGCCGGTCGGGTCAACCGCCTGAATCTCCCGGGCGATCGGTACGTGGATCTTCCCGAAGTCCCGGCCGGCGATCTCCGCGCCGTCCTTGCCCAGCGTGGTGACCCGCACCTTCACCCGGTCGAGCAGCTGCTCGTCGGTGAGGCCGGCCTTGCTCTGCAGCAGGGACTTCTCGTAGTCGTTGGTCATCAGGTAGTCGGCGCCGTCGATCAGGCCGATCACGTCCGAGCCGTCCATCCGGGCGAGCTGCTGCGACGGGTCGGCGACGAAGGCGTAGCCACGGTCCCGGCACTCCGCGGAGTGCCGGATCATCGCCTCCGGGTCGTTGGCGCTGACCAGCACCAGGTCCAGACCGCCGAGCCGCTGGGCGACCGGGGAGAGCTCGATGTTGCGGGCCTCGCTCATCGCCCCGGCGTAGAAGGAGGCGATCTGGCACATGTCGGTGTCCGTGGTGCAGACGAACCGGGCGGTGTGCGCCACCTCGCTGACGTGCACGGACTCGCAGTCGACCCCGTGCCGCTCCAGCCAGGAGCGGTAGTCGGCGAAGTCGGCGCCGACGGCGCCGAGCAGCACCGGGCGCAGCCCGAGCTGCGCCATGCCGAAGGCGATGTTGGCCGCCACTCCGCCCCGGCGCAGCACCAGGTCGTCCACGAGGAACGACAGCGACACCTTGTGCAGCTGGTCGGCGATGAGCTGGTCGGCGAAGCGGCCGGGGAAACTCATCAGGTGGTCGGTCGCGATCGAGCCGGTCACGGCGATCTTCATGTCAACCCTCGCGGTCGGGAGCACGGCGCCGGTCAGCCTACCGGTCGCCCGGGGGCGCCGGTCCAGGGTCGGTCGGCGACGCGCCACCCGCCGGTCGTCCGGACGTCATCTCCGGGCGAAGGTGAGAGGCCGCCCACAGACGGCGGCGGGGCCGCCCCGAAGGGCGGCCCCCCCCCCCCCCCCCCCCCCCCCCCCCCCCCCACGACGTGCTCGTCGACTCAGCTGAAGGAGTCGCCGCAGGCGCAGGAGCTGCCCGCGTTGGGGTTGTCGATGGTGAAGCCCTGGGCGTCGATCCGGTCGGCGAAGTCGATGGTCGCCCCGGCCAGGTAGGGGGCGCTCATCCGGTCGACGACGACCTCGACACCGCCGAAGTCGGTGACGACGTCACCGTCGAGCGACCGCTCGTCGAAGAAGAGCTGGTACCGCAGGCCGGAGCAGCCGCCCGGCTGCACCGCGACCCGGAGCCGCAGGTCGTCGCGGCCCTCCTGCTCGATCAGGGCCTTGACCTTCTGCGCCGCGACGTCGGTGAGGACGACGGAAGTAGGGGCCTGGGCCTCGGTCGACTCGGTCTGCGCTGGCGTGGTCACGTGGAAATCTCCCTGCGCGGTATGGGTCCGGATGCACTGGCCAACATCGCGCGTCGGCCAGTGATTCCCGGTGTGGTCCAGATCCGATCGTACGCCGCCCCGGCCGCCGCCACCCGGGGGCGTGACCGCACGCTCGCGACCCGCGCCGCAGGTCCGCCCCGGCGGGCGCCCGTCCGGTACGGGTCTCAGCGGCTCCACTGCCGGGCCAGCCGCGCGCCCAGCGCCCGCAGCCCCTCGGCCGGGCGGCCCATCGCCGCCTCGACGCCGCCGCGTTCCTCCCCGCCGAAGTGCTCCACCAGGCTGTACGTCTCGGTGACGCCGGCCGAGGCCGCCTCCCGCCGCCCGGTGCTCACCCGTCCCGCCAGCACCACGCAGGGCACCCCCCGGTCGCGGGCGGCGCCGGCCACCCCGGCGACCACCTTGCCGCGCAGCGACTGGTGGTCGAAGGACCCCTCCCCGGTGATCACCAGGTCGGTGGCGTCGAGCGCGGCGTCCAGCCCGATCGCCCGGGTCACCAGGTCGATGCCGGACTCGCACCGCCCGTCCAGGGCGAGGATCGCCGCGCCGAGGCCGCCGGCCGCACCGCCGCCCGGGAGCGTGCCCAGCCCGGACGGGCAGCCGGGCAGGTCCCGTTCGAGTACCGCCGCCCAGCGCTCCAGCGCGGCGTCGAGCAGCAGCACGTCCTCGCGGGTGGCGCCCTTCTGCGGGCCGTAGACGTTGCTCGCCCCGTGCAGCCCGAGCAGCGGGTTGTCCACGTCGGTGGCGGCGACCAGGGTGGCGCCGCGCAACCGGGGCGCGCCGTCGAGGGTGGCGACGGCGGCGAGCGCGGCCCCGCCGTACGGCAGGGCCAGGCCGGCGTCGTCCAGCGGGGTCGCGCCGAGCGCGGTGAGCAGGCCGGCCCCGCCGTCGTTGGTGCCGGAGCCGCCGAGCCCGACCACCACCGTGCGGGCCCCGTGCTCGACCGCCGCGGTGACCAGCGTGCCCAGCCCGTAGGAGGTGGTCGCCTTCGGGTCCCGCTCGGCGGCGGAGAGCAGGTGCAGTCCGCAGGCCTGGGCGCTCTCCAGGTAGGCGGTGCCGTCGTCGGTGAGCAGGATCTCACCGGCGGCCGGGCGGCCGAGCGGGTCGACGGTCGGCACCGGGATCCGCCGGCCGCCGAGGGCGTCGGCGAGCACCGCGACGAAGCCCGGCCCGCCGTCGGCGAGCGGCCGGATCAGCAGGTCGTCGCCGGCGGCGACGGCCCGCCAGCCCTCGGCGACGGCGGCGGCGACCTCCCGGGCCGCGAGGGTGCCGGCGAACTTGTCCGGACAGAGCAGCACGCGCATGCCTGGCAGTGTGGCAGCCCACACCGGCGGAGGCTGCACGGCAGCCACGCTGTGGGACCATGGAGGGCGTGACTTCGACCTGGGTGGAACCCTCCAACACCGCGACTGCGCTGCTGCTCCTCGGCCGCGGCAGCGACCCCGCCACCGAGCGTGGCGTGGAGTGTCCGGGCGACCTGCCGGCGCCGAGCGACCCCGACCTGGTGGCCCGGGCGGCGGCGGCCAAGGCCGCGCTCGGCACGAAGGTGTTCGTGCTGGGCCACCACTACCAGCGCGACGAGGTGATCCAGTTCGCCGACGTGACCGGCGACTCGTTCAAGCTGGCCCGGGAGGCGGCCGCCCGGCCGGACGCGGAGTACATCGTCTTCTGCGGCGTGCACTTCATGGCCGAGAGCGCCGACATCCTCACCACGGACGCGCAGAAGGTGATCCTGCCCGACCTGGCGGCCGGCTGCTCGATGGCGGACATGGCGGTGCTGTCGCAGGTCGAGACCGCCTGGGACGTGCTGACCGAGCTGGGCCTCGCGGCGGACACCGTCCCGGTGACCTACATGAACTCCTCGGCCGACATCAAGGGCTTCGTCGGGCGCAACGGCGGCGTGGTCTGCACCTCGTCGAACGCCAAGCGGGCGCTGGACTGGGCGTACCAGCAGGGGTCGAAGGTGCTCTTCCTGCCCGACCAGCACCTGGGCCGCAACACGGCCGTGCTGGAGATGGGCTTCTCGCTCGACGACTGCGTGCTGTACGACCCGCACAAGCCGGGCGGCGGGCTCACCCCGGAGCAGCTGCGCGACGCGAAGATGATCCTGTGGCGCGGGCACTGCTCGGTGCACGGCCGGTTCACCCTCGACAGCGTCAACGACGTCCGCGAGCGGGTGCCGGGGGTCAACGTGCTGGTGCACCCGGAGTGCCGGCACGAGGTGGTCAACGCCGCCGATCACGTCGGCTCGACCGAGTACATCATCAAGACCATCGAGGCGGCCCCGGCCGGCTCGGCCTGGGCCGTCGGCACCGAGCTGAACCTGGTCCGCCGGCTGGCGCTGGCGCACCCGGACAAGCAGATCATGTTCCTGGACAAGGCGGTCTGCTACTGCTCGACCATGAACCGGATCGACCTGCCGCACCTGGTCTGGGCGCTGGAGGAGCTGGTCGCCGGGCGGGTGGTCAACCAGATCACCGTCGATGCGGACACCGCGCACCACGCCCGGGTGGCGCTGGACCAGATGCTCGCGCTGCCGGGCGCCGACACGCCGCCGCCGACCGCCAACTGATCACCCTCGGTCACATCGCTGGTACGGAAACACACCGGAATCCCCGGTTCGTGCCGTGCCTGGCGATGTGACCGATTCCATTTTCGTCACCGAGGGCTATGCTGCCGGGGCGAACGACACGCGGACCGTTTTGCGCCGGTCCCATTCCGGGTAGCTGGACAGCCGGCAAGACAGCTGGACAGCTCGACCCCCCTCGACACACAGCACCACCCGACGCGCGCTGGAGGTTGCGTTGACCGACGACGTCCTGGTCGTACACGGAGGCACGCCGCTGGAAGGGCGGATCCGCGTGCGCGGCGCGAAGAACCTCGTCTCGAAGGCGATGGTCGCCGCCCTGCTCGGCGACACGCCCAGCCGACTCTTCGACGTGCCGCGCATCCGTGACGTCGAGGTGGTCCGCGGGCTGCTCGGCCTGCACGGGGTGAAGGTCACCGACGGCGCCGAGGAAGGCGAACTGGTCTTCGACCCGGCCAACGTCGAGAGCGCGAGCACCGACCAGATCAACGTGCACGCGGGCTCCAGCCGGATCCCGATCCTGTTCTGCGGCCCGCTGCTGCACCGGCTCGGGCACGCGTTCATCCCCGACCTGGGCGGCTGCCACATCGGCCCGCGCCCGATCGACTTCCACCTCCAGGCGCTGCGCGAGTTCGGCGCCACCGTGGAGAAGACCCCGGAGGGGCTGCACCTGTCGGCGCCGAACGGGCTGCACGGCACCAAGTTCTCCCTGCCGTACCCGAGCGTGGGCGCCACCGAGCAGGTGCTGCTCACCGCGGTGATGGCCGAGGGCGTCACCGAGCTGCGCAACGCCGCCGTCGAGCCGGAGATCATCGACCTGATCTGCATCCTGCAGAAGATGGGCGCGATCATCAAGGTCCACACCGACCGGGTGATCGAGATCCAGGGCGTGAAGCGGCTCAGCGGCTACACCCACCGGCCGATCCCGGACCGGATCGAGGCGGCGAGCTGGGCGGCGGCGGCGCTGGCCACCCGCGGGCACGTCGAGGTGCTCGGCGCCCAGCAGGTCGACATGATGACCTTCCTGAACGTCTTCCGCTCGGTCGGCGGCGCGTACGAGGTGACCGACGCCCGCGCGCCGAAGCTCGGCGACCCGGGCCAGGAGGGCGGCATCCGGTTCTGGCACCCGGGCGGCGAGCTGAACGCCGTGGCGCTGGAGACCGACGTGCACCCCGGTTTCATGACCGACTGGCAGCAGCCCCTGGTGGTCGCGCTGACCCAGGCCCGCGGGCTGTCGATCGTCCACGAGACGGTCTACGAGCAGCGGCTGGGCTACACCGAGGCGTTGAACACCATGGGCGCCAACATCCAGGTCTACCGGGACTGCCTGGGTGGCACCCCGTGCCGCTTCGGCCGGCGCAACTTCAAGCACTCGGCGGTGATCGCCGGCCCGAGCAAGCTGCACGCGGCCGACCTGGTCATCCCGGACCTGCGCGCCGGGTTCAGCCACCTGATCGCGGCGCTCGCCGCCGAGGGCACCTCCCGGGTGTACGGCGTCGACCTGATCAACCGCGGTTACGAGGACTTCGAGGCGAAGCTGGCCAGCCTGGGCGCGCACGTCGAGCGTCCGTAACCGAACTCACCCGCTCCGCCGAGCGCCCGGTGCACCGTGATGTGCACCGGGCGCCGTCGTTTGGCTACCCTTCACCTCGTGCCGTCGCTGTTTCGCCGCAAGCCCGCCGAATCCGACTCCTCCGACACCGTCGTGGTGACCGAGGAGCAGCCCGCCGCGCGCGCCCGGGGCTACACCCCGAGCAAGAAGGAGCTGGGCCTGCAGACCCCGAAGCGGCCGGTGGCCGGTCGCCGGCCGGCCGGCCCGGCGAAGCCGCTGACCAAGGAGGAGGCCCGGGAGCAGCGCCGGGCGGCCCGCGCCGAGGCGGCGGCCGAGTTCCGCCGCGAGGGCGGCCCGCGCGACCGCGGCCCGGAGCGGCTGCTGGCCCGCAATGTGGTCGACTCCCGGCGTACGGTCGGCACCTGGTTCTTCGGCGGCGCGCTGATCGTGCTGATCGGCTCCAACCAGGCCATGCCCCCGGCGATCCGGCTGGCCTCGAACGTGGTCTGGGGCGCGCTCGCGCTCGGCGTGGTGATCGACTCGATCCTGATCTCCCGCAAGATCAAGAAGCTGATCCGGGAGCGCTTCCCCAACAGCGGCGAGCGGATGGGGTCGCTCTACCTCTACGCGATCATGCGCTCGATCACCTTCCGCCGGATGCGGGCGCCCGCGCCCCGGGTCGCCATCGGCGACAAGATCTGACCCTGCAGGGTCAACCGGTGACCGGGACCTGCCGTCCCTGGGCAGACCGGTAGAGCCGGGTCACCACCTCCTCGATGTCCGGCTCGACGATCGAGATGTCGCGCAGGGTGGCCAGGCCGGCCAGCCCGGCCACCACCTCCGCCGCGCCCGCCGAGTCGCAGGCGTAGACCAGCCGGCGCCCGTCGGCCTCGACGCGCTCCAGCGGCGCGCCGGGCAGCGCCGGCGGGCTGGCCAGCGCGGCGTCCAGCTCGGCGACGACCAGCCGGCGGGAGCCGTACCGGCTGTGCAGGGCGGCGATCGAGCCGTCGTGCACCACCCGGCCGTGGTCGATCACCACGAGCCGCCGGCAGAGCCGCTCGATGTCGGCCAGGTCGTGGGTGGTGAGCACCAGCGTGGTGTCGCCGGCCCGGCTCAGCTCGCCGAGGAAGTCGCGGACCGCCCGCTTGCTCACCACGTCCAGGCCGATGGTGGGCTCGTCGAGGAAGAGCACCCGCGGGCCGTGCAGCAGCGCAGCGGTCAGCTCACCGCGCATCCGCTGCCCGAGGGAGAGCTGCCGCACCGGGGTGTCCAGGAACTCGTCGAGGTCCAGCAGGTCGCGGCAGCGGCGCAGCCGGGCCGCGTGGTCGCCGGCCGGCACCCGGTAGACGTGCCGCAGCAGGTCGAACGAGTCGCGCAGCGGCAGGTCCCACCAGAGCTGGGACCGCTGACCGAAGACCACGCCGATGCCGAGGGCCAGCCGGGTGCGCTGGGCGACCGGACGCAGCCCGCAGACGCGCACCTCTCCGCCGGAGGGGGTGAGCACGCCGGTGAGCATCTTCAGGGTGGTGGACTTGCCGGCCCCGTTGGGACCGATGTAGCCGAGGGTCTCCCCGCGCTCCACCCGCAGGTCCACCCCGTCGACGGCGGTGACCGTCCGCTTCTCGCGGCGCAGCCGGCCGACCTTGACCCGTACCGTGAACTCCTTGCGCAGCCCCTGCGCGTCGATCACCAGGCTCATGACCCCGTACTCCGGTAGTGGCGGACACCGACGCGCCAGGCCAGCGCCGCCGCGGCGGCGGCGACCAGCGCGACGCCGGGGGCGGCCCAGCCCGCCCAGGCCGGCAGGCCGAGCGGGTCGGCCCGGCCGAGCAGCGCCAGGGCCGGCTGGTAGCTGACGAAGGCGAACCCCAGCGCGTACGCGAAGACGGCCCGGAACCAGCCCTCGAAGACCGTGACCGGGTACGAGGTGAAGTCCCGGCCGCCGTAGGTGACCGAGTTGGCCAGCTCCCCCGACTCCACCCAGTAGAACGACACGGTGGCGGTGGCCACGAAGAGCGAGCCGAAGAAGACCACCCCGGCCAGCGGGGCGACGCCGGCCAGCACCACCCGGCCGGGCGTCCAGTCGATCCCGGCGTTGGCCAGCGCCACCACCAGCACGGCCAGGCCGAACAGGGCCCGCGAGAGCTTGCGCAGCGGCAGGTCCATCAGTAGCAGCTGAGGCAGGGTGTCGAGCGGCCGCAGCAGCACCGCGTCGAGCAGCCCGGTACGCACGTACCGGGGCAGCCGCTCGATGTTGCCGACCAGCAGGTCGGCGGTGGCGAACGCGCAGGAGGAGAGGCCGACCATCACCAGCGTCTCCGGCAGCGTGAAGCCGCCCAGCTGGTGGGTCACCCCGTACAGCACCAGGACGGTGACCACGTCGAAGACGGTGGCCCCGACGTTGCCCAGCAGGTCCACCACGAAGGACGTCCGGTACGCCGTCTGCGACCGCGCCTGCGCCCGCAGCAGGGCCCGGTACGCGGTGGCCGTGCCGCCCGCCTCAGCCACCCTGCACCACCAGCCGGCGTTCGGCGCGGCGCTGGACCAGCCGGCAGGCGGCCAGGATCAGCACCGTCCAGCCGAGCTGGAGGGCGACCAGCCCGAGCTGGGTGGCCGGTGGGTCCCGCTCGACCAGCACGTCCAGCGGGGTCTGCAGCAGGCTCGGGAAGGGGGTGCCGAACCAGAGCCAGAGCTGGAGCGGTTCGGGCAGGAAGCGCAGCGGGAAGTAGAGCCCGGCCAGCACCGCCGAGCCGAGCGTCCACAGGATCATCGGGCCCCGGACGTCCTGCAACCAGTACGCCGTGGTGTTGACCAGGAACCGGCAGCCGAAGCAGAGCACCACCGCGGTGACCACGGAGACGACGAACAGCGGCAGGGTCCACCAGCGGGTGGGCAGGTACACGTCGAAGAAGAGCGGGCCGATGAGCACCGGCGGCAGCATCCGGGCCAGCACGGCGTACCCGGCGCGGCCCAGGTCGGTGGCGAGGTAGCTGGTCACCGGGTGCACCGGGCGGAGCAGGTCACCGGCGACGTCGCCGGTGCGGATCCGGTCGGCCAGGTCGGACCAGCCCCAGAGCAGGATCACCGCCAGCAGGCCCTGCGCGGCCCAGACGAAGGTGGCGAGCTGCGCCCGGTCGTACCCGGCGACGGCGCCGGCGCTGCCGACCGCCGCGAGCAGCACGTAGCAGTGGAGGAACCCGAAGACGGAGTTGGTGACGACACCGGCGAGTGCGGCCTGCCGGTAGGTGGCGTATCGTCGGAAGCCGGATCGGGATATAGCCCAGAATGTCCGAAACCATAGGATAACGTTTGAGGCCGTGGGCGGTGCCACAGTGGCGGTGACCGAGCCCACGCCGTTACCCTCCATCCGCAGCCATGCCATGCCGGGTTGGGCGACTCTACCGGCACGTGGGGGCCCCGGCACGACAATTTCCAACGAGGTGACACCGCCGTGAGCGAGCGACGCGAGCCGGGCATCGGGCCGCGCCGCACGGGCGGCGACGAGGGCCCCCGATGACGGCGGGCTACCGCGACCGCTGGCACGATCCGGCCGAACCCTCCTGGGTGGTCGAGCCGACCACGGAATGGGAGCCGCAGTTCCCCGGCCAGCGCTATCCCGGCGACATCGGGCCCCGGCACACCCCGCCGCCGCGCGGGCGGGCCGCCGTGGTCGGCCCAGGACCGCCCGAGGTACGTCCCGTCGGGGCGGGTGGGGG
>NZ_JBPQTL010000103.1:0-20384 GCF_051386295.1 Micromonospora sp. URMC 105
CCGCTCCGGGACGCGCTGCCCAGCCTGGCCAAGCTCTCGCCCGACGAGATCCGGTTGGTGCTGCCCGCCCCCGGCGACCCGCGCGGCCTGCCCGGCCCCGGCGACTTCGCCGGCGCGGCACTGCTCGCCGGCGAGGCGGTGGTGGCCGGCTCGCTGGGCCTGATCCCCGAGGTACGCACGCACACGTCCGGGTCGGGCATGACCTGGGAGACGGTGCTCTGGCGGGTGTATCCGCTGCCGCCCGACGCGCCGAAGGCGTCGCTGTCGGCGCCCGGTGCGGCGGAGGCCGAGGCGGAGCTGGCCGCCGCGCTGGCCGAGACGACCGCCGCGCTGACCCGGCTGGACGTGGCCCAGTGGCGGCCGGAGCTCGCCGGTGCCCTCGCGGCGCTGCGCCGGCCGGACGGCGCCACCGACCTGCCACCCGGCTTCGACCCGCGCGCCCGTCGGCTCTTCGCCCGGGCGGCCGTGCTGGACCGGGTGCTCGCCCTGGCCGGGCACAGCGCCCCGGGCGGGGCGATCAACAACTACGAGGCCCAGCAGCGCGACGCGGCCCTGCGTCCGCTCACCACCGCCTGCCGGCAGGCGCTGGTCGCCGCCTGCAACGCTCCGCTGCGCCCCTGAGGGCGTACCCGGGCCGGCCGGCACGGGCGGCGGACGCCCGGCCGGCCCGCGACGCCGGGGTCAGATCTCGTCGATGAGGTCGAGGATCGAGTCGACGATCCGCGACGGCCGGTACGGGTAACGCTCCGCCTCGACCCGGGTGCTGATGCCGGTGAGCACCAGGATGGTCTCCAGCCCGGCCTCCAGGCCGCAGAGGATGTCGGTGTCCATCCGGTCGCCGATCATCGCGGTGGTCTCCGAGTGCGCGTTGATCGTGTTCAGCGCCGAGCGCATCATCATCGGGTTGGGCTTGCCGACGAAGTACGGCTCCACCCCGGTCGCCTTGGAGATCATCGCGGCGACCGAGCCGGCGGCCGGCAGCGCGCCCTCCACCGACGGGCCGGTGACGTCCGGGTTGGTGCAGATGAACCGCGCCCCGTCGTTGATCAGCCGGACCGCCTTGGTGATCGCCTCGAAGCTGTAGGTGCGGGTCTCCCCCAGCACCACGTAGTCCGGCGCGAAGTCGGTCAGCACGTAGCCGACCGCGTGCAGCGCCGTGGTCAGCCCGGCCTCCCCGATCACGTACGCGGTGCCGCCCGGCCGCTGGTCGGCGAGGAACTGGGCGGTGGCCAGTGCCGCCGTCCAGATCGCGTGCTCGGGCACCTCGAAGCCCATCCGGGTGAGCCGGGCCTGGAGGTCGCGCGGGGTGTATATCGAGTTGTTGGTCAGCACCAGGAAGGGCTTGCCCGACGAGCGCAGCCGGTTGATGAACTCCGGCGCGCCCGGCACCGGCTGGCCCTCGTGCACCAGCACGCCGTCCATGTCGGTCAGCCAGCTCTCCACCGGCTTGCGGTCCTGCATCGTCTCTTCCCAGGGGGTGTCGGGTTCGGTGGGTCTCACCGACGGCGGGCGGCCGGCACGCAGCACGGCGTGGGACAGGTGTCCCACATCGGCAGCTCGCCGAGGCGGCGGCGCAGTCGCTCCCCGTCGGGCGTGGTGCGCTCGGTCACCAGTTCGCGGACCATCGCCACGAAGCGCGGGTCGGTGCCCGGGGTGCCCGCCCGGACGAAGTCCAGGCCGAGCTGTTTCGCCGTCTCCAGCGCCTCGGTGTCGAGGTCCCAGACCACCTCCAGGTGGTCGGAGACGAAGCCGATCGGGCTGACCACCACGCTGGTCACCCCGGATTCGGCGAGCGCGGTCAGGTGGTCGTTGATGTCCGGTTCCAGCCACGGCACCTGCGGCGGGCCGGACCGGCTCTGCCACACCAGGTCGTACGGCAGGTCGGGCGCGGCGGCGGCGTGCACCAGCCGGGCGACCTCCGCCAGCTGGGCGGTGTACCGGCCGCCGGTGGGTCCGGCGGTGGCCGCCGCCGAGGTGGGGATGGAGTGCGCGGTGAAGACCACCCGGGTGGTGGCCCGCCGGGCCGGGTCGAGCTGCGCCAGGGCGGCCCGCACCGCGTCGGCGTGCGGCTCGACGAAGCCGGGGTGGTCCCAGAACTGGCGCAGCTTCTCGATCACCGGGGCGTCCGCGCCGACCGCGGCCCGGGCCGCGGCGATGTCCTCCTGGTACTGCCGGCAGGAGGAGTAGCCGCCGTAGGCGCTGGTCACGAAGGCCAGCGCCCGCTGCACCCCGTCGTCGCGCATCTGTGCCACGGTGTCGGCGAGCATCGGGTCCCAGTTGCGGTTGCCCCAGTAGACCGGCAGGTCGACGCCGTTGGCGGCGAAGTCCTCCCGGATCGCGGCGAGCAGCTCGCGGCACTGCTGGTTGATCGGGGAGACCCCGCCGAAGTGCAGGTAGTGCTCGGCGACCTCCGCCAGCCGCTCGGGCGGGACGCCCCGGCCCCGGGTCACGTTCTGCAGGAAGGGCAGCACGTCCTCGGGCCGCTCCGGGCCGCCGAAGGAGACCAGCACCAACGCGTCGTACGCCATGGTCCCATTCTCCCCCGACGGCCGTGACGGCCCGGCGGCCACCCCGCCGGCAGCGGGTGGCAACGGTGGCTCAGGCCCCGATCGCGTGGTAGCCGCCGTCCACGTGGACGATCTCGCCGGTGGTGGCCGGGAACCAGTCCGACAGCAGCGCCAGGCAGGCCCGGGCGGCCGGCTCCTGGTCGGTGAGACTCCAGCCGAGCGGAGCGCGCTCGGTCCAGGCGTCCTCGAACTGGTCGAAGCCGGGGATGGACTTGGCGGCGATGGTGCGCAGCGGGCCGGCGGCGACCAGGTTGCTGCGGATGCCCTGCTTGCCCAGGTGCAGGGCGAGGTAGCGGGAGGCGGACTCCAGGCCGGCCTTGGCCACGCCCATCCAGTCGTAGACCGGCCACGCCTTGGTGGCGTCGAAGGTGAGCCCGACCACCGCGCCGCCGGCGGACATCAGCGGCAGCGCCGCCATGGCCAGCGACTTGTACGAGTACGTGGAGACCTGCAGGGCGGTGGCCACGTCCTCCCACGGGGCGTCGAGGAAGCCGCCGCCGAGGCAGCTCTGCGGGGCGAACCCGATCGAGTGCACCACCCCGTCCAGGCCGTCGACGTGCTCGCGTACCCGGTCGGCCAGGCCGGCCAGGTGCTCCGGGTTCGTCACGTCCAGCTCGATCACCGGGGCCGGCTCGGGCAGCCGCTTGGCGATCCGCTCGACCAGGGAGAGCCGGCCGTAGCCGGTGAGCACGACCTGCGCGCCGTTCTCCTGGGCGAGCTTCGCCACCGAGAAGGCGATCGAGGCGTCGGTGATGACGCCGGTGACCAGCAGCCGCTTACCGGCGAGCAGTCCGGACATTGCAGTTTCCTCCATCGTCGTGCTCAGTGGCCCATGCCGAGGCCGCCGTCGACCGGGATGACGGCGCCGGAGATGTAGCCGGCCGCGTCCGAGGCCAGCCAGGTGACCACGCCGGCGACCTCGTCCGGCTCGGCGAACCGGCCGGCCGGGATGGCCTTGCGGTACTCGGCGCGGCGCTCGTCGGGCAGCTTGGCGGTCATGTCGGTGTCGATGAAGCCGGGGGCGACCACGTTGGCGGTGATGTTGCGGCTGCCCAGCTCGCGGGTGATCGAACGGGCCACGCCCACCAGGCCGGCCTTGCTGGCGGCGTAGTTGACCTGGCCGACGCCGCCGTAGAGGCCGACCACCGAGGAGATGAAGATCATCCGGCCCCACTTGGCCCGGAGCATCTTCGTCGAGGCCCGCTTGGCGCAGCGGAAGGTGCCGGTCAGGTTGGTGTCCAGCACGCCGGTGAACTGCTCCTCGGACATCCGCATCAGCAGCGTGTCGTCGGTGATGCCGGCGTTGGCCACCAGCACCTCGACCGGACCCAGCTCGGCCTCGACGGCGGTGAAGGCCGCGTCCACCGAGGCCGCGTCGGTGACGTCGCACCGCACGCCGAAGAACCCCTCGGGGGCGTCGCCGCTGCGGTGGGTCACCGCCACCCGGTCGCCCTGCTTGGCGAACGCCTGCGCGATGGCCAGGCCGATCCCCCGGTTGCCGCCGGTCACCAGCACGGTACGGGCCACGGGTCCTCCCTCTGCTCAGCTGATCTCTGCGTCGGTCGGAGCCTAGGCGTTACCGACAGGTAAGCGCTAACCACCGCGGGGCCGGGGACCCCGCGCGGCGCCGCCTCGTCGGCTCTTCGGCCGGGTGGGTCCGGACGCTCGGCCGGGTGCGCGCCGGCGGTGTCCCCGTTGTACGATGATCGGCGTTTGCGGGTCGGCGTCCGGCCCGCGTTCCGGGCCCCGCCGACCGCAGGAGGTGATCGCTGTGCGAGATAGCGATCCTCCCAGTCGTGGCCGGGCCCTCCGTCAGCCCCGCTGAGCCACGACTCAGTCGGTGAGCTGACCCAGCTCCCGCTCCCCGCACCGCCCGTCCCGGCCGATCCCGGGGTGGCCGGCCCGCGTCGTCCCGCCCTCGGGACGGCCCCCGGTGGAGCCGCCCGGTCACGACTTCGTGTGCGCGTCCTGCTCAACCCCTGCGGTCCGCCCCCGCACGCGCGGACCGTCCAGCCGCCACCCGGAGCCGTCCATGAGCCGTTACGTCGCCCCGCTGGGCTTCACCCTCGCCGCCGTCTGGGTGGCCGTCGTCTTCGTCCTGGCCGGCGGCGGTCACTGACCACCGCCGGCCGTCCGGCCCGTCCGCACCGTCGCGGCCCGGAGCGCGTCAGAGCATCCGGGACGACCAGAGCAGGCTCAGCCCGCCGGCGCAGAGCGCCAGCAGCAGGGCCACGCCCGCGTACCACTGGGTGATCTCGCGCGGCTCGGTGCGGAACCCGATCGAGCTGCCCATGTCCTGGTAGACCTGCTTCAGCTCGGAGACCGAGGCCGCCTCGTAGAAGTAGCCCTCGGTGGTCTCGGCGAGCTGCGCCAGCGCCAGCCGGTCCACCGGCACCCGCTGCGGCTGGCCGTTGATGTCGACCTGCCCGGAGTCGGTGCCGAAGGCGATGGTGGAGACCGGCACGTTCGCCGCCTGCGCCGCCGCGGCGGCCTCCTCCACCGACCGGCCCGAGGTGCGGAAGCCGTCGGAGAGCAGCACGATCCGCGCCGGCGGGATGCCCGCCGCGCCGTCGGCCGGGACCGAACGGATCGCCTCCAGGCAGGTGAAGACCGCCTCGCCGGTGGCGGTCGCCTCGGCCAGGGTCAGCCCGTCGATCGCCGCCGTCACCGCCTCCCGGTCCTTGGTCGGGGCGACCAGCACGTTCGCCGACTTTGCGAAGGAGACCAGCCCCAGGTTGTAGCTCTCCGGCAGTTCCCCGACGAACTGCTTCGCCGCCTCCTGCGCGGCCTCCAGCCGGTTCGGCGCCACGTCGTCGGCCTGCATGGACAGCGACACGTCGATGGCGAGCATGACGGTGGCCCGTTCCAGGGGCTCCTTGGTGTCCATCGCCGGGCGGGCCATCCCCGTGGCCAGCGCCACCAGGGCGAGCAGGAACGCGGTGGCGGCGGCATGCCGCCGCCAGCCCAGGCCCTTGGGCGCCAGGGTCCGCAGCAGGTCCACGTTGGTGAACCGCATCGCGTACGCCCGCCGGTGGCGCTGCCGCCACACGTAGAGCGCGGCGAGGCCGAGCACCGGCAGCAGGGCCAGCAGCCACCACGGTTGCAGAAAACGGATCATCGCGTCGTCCCCCGGGTGCGGGCGTGCCGCTGCGCGGCCACGAATCGCACCATGTCCAGCAGCCAGTCTCGGTCGGTACGCAGGCGCAGGTGCCCGGCGCCGGCGGCGCGCAGCTCGGTGGCGATCGCCTCGCGCTGGGCGGCCGCCGCCTCGGCGTACCGCCGGCGCAGCCGCGGATCGGCGGTCTGCACCTCGTGCAGCTCCCCGGTCTCCGGGTCGACCACCGGCAGCACCCCCACGTCGGGCAGCTCCAACTCGCGCGGGTCGACCACCTCGATCGCCAGCACGTCGTGCCGGACCCGCAGCTTACGCAGCGGCCGGCCCCACTGCTGCGGCGGCGCGAGGAAGTCCGAGACCACCACCGCCAGGCCCCGCCGGCGCGGCGGGCGGTTGAGCAGGTCGACCAGCGCGCCCAGGTCGCTGCGCCCGGGCCGGACCGGGGTGTACGCGACCGCCCGCAGCAACGCCTGCGCCTCCCGGCGACCGGAACGGGCCGGCACCCGGGTCAGCACGCCCGGGCCGGTGGGCGGCGGCGGGGCGCTGCGCCAGCGACCGGCGGGTGCCACGGGCTCCGCGCCGGTGCCGATCACCGCGCCGATCCGGTTGCCGCCGCGCACGGTCAGGTGGGTCAGCGCCGCCGTCGCGGCGACCACCACGTCCCGCTTGAGCCAGCGTCCGGTGCCGAAGTCGAGGCTCGCCGACAGGTCCACCGCCAGCCAGGTCTCCAGCTCCCGGTCGGCCACCGTCCGCCGTACGTGCGGCGTGGTGGTCCGGGCGGTGACCGGCCAGTCCATCCGGCGCACGTCGTCGCCGGGCCGGTACTCCCGCGACTCCCCCGCCTCGCTGCCCGGCCCGGGCAGCAGTCCGGCGTAGTCGCCCTGGAGCAGGCCGTCGAGCTTGCGGGTGACCAGCAACTGCAACCGGGACAGCACCGCCTCGGTCCGCTCGCCGCCGGCGTCGGCCGGGCGCACGGGTGAGGTCACGGCCGCTGCCCGGGCCAACCGGCGCCGGGCGGGGCGCTCACCGGCGCGGGAGTCGCCTGCTGGCGGGGCGCCACCGACGGCAGCGGGATCGTCGACATCACCCGGTGCACCACGTGGTCGGCGGGCACGTCGTCGGCGAGCGCGTCGTAGCTGAGCACCAGCCGGTGCCGCAGGATGTCCGGCGCGATGTCCTGCACGTCCTGGGGCAGCGCGTAGTCGCGGCCCCGCAGCAGGGCCAGCGCCCGGGTGGCCCGGACCAGGCCGAGCGAGGCGCGCGGGCTGGCCCCGTACTGGATGAGCCGGGCGACGTCCGGCATGCCGTGCTCGGCCGGGGTACGGGTGGCCAGCACCAGCCGGACCGCGTAGTCGACCAGCGCGTTGTGCACGAAGACCTGGTCGGCCTTCTGCTGCAACGCGATCAGGTCGTCGCTGGTGAAGATCTGCGCCGGCTCCGGCGGCGCGACGCCCATCCGGTAGACGATCTCGCGTTCCTCGGCGTCGGTCGGGTAGCCCACCACGATCTTCATCAGGAACCGGTCCCGCTGCGCCTCCGGCAGCGGGTAGACGCCCTCCTGCTCGATCGGGTTCTGGGTGGCCATCACCAGGAACGGGTTCGGCACCCGGTGGGTCTCGCCGCCGATCGAGACCTGCCGCTCGCTCATCACCTCGAGCAGCGCGGACTGCACCTTCGCCGGCGCCCGGTTGATCTCGTCGGCGAGCAGGAAGTTGACGAAGACCGGGCCCAGCTCCACGTCGAACTTCTCGCTGGACTGCCGGTAGATCCGGGTGCCCATGATGTCGGCGGGGACCAGGTCCGGGGTGAACTGCACCCGGGCGAAGTCACCACCGACCACCTTGGCCAGGGTCTCCACCGCCAGCGTCTTGGCGACCCCGGGTACGCCCTCGAGCAGGCAGTGACCCCGGGCGAGGAGCGCGACGAACATCCGCTCCACCATCCGGTCCTGGCCGACGATGACCCGTTTGATCTCGAACAGCGCCCGTTCCAGCAGGGTGGCGTCCTGCGCCGGCGTGCTCACCGGCGCAGGCGTCTCGGGGGCCGCCCCGTTCGGGGTCGGGGCGTCGGGCGTGGTCGGCTGGGCCACCGGTCCTCCACAGCATGATCGGTCGTCGCGGCGTGGTGCGGTATCAAGACTCGCATGCCGGGCTGAGAGCCGACGGAGGGAGAAGCCGATTTCCGCCGCGGCGTCCCGTTCGCCGAATCGCTGAACGAGGGTGGACACACCGGGGTCCAGCGCGTGTACGATTCACCCCGTCGCCGGGCGGCTCCCCCCGTGGTCGCCCGGCGCTCAAACTTCCGGCACCCCGCCCTAGACTGGCCCGGGTGACCGATCCCAGCACCGCCGACGAGGCCCCGATCTGCTCGGCCCGCGGCTGCCGCGCCCCCGCCGAGTGGGCGCTGCGCTGGAACAATCCCCGCCTGCACGACGCCGAACGGCGCAAGACCTGGCTGGCCTGCCCGCAGCACCGGACGTCACTCGGCGACTTCCTCGACGCGCGCGGCTTTCTGCGCGAGGTCGCCGCGCTGCCGGGATCGCATACGCTCGAACGGTGAGCGCGCAGAGCGGACCTTTCCGGTGAACAGCACCGAGCCATCCCAGCCGCCGGTGAGCGCGCTGGAACCGTGGCCGGACACCGTCCGGTGGCAGCCGATCTCCGGTGACCTGATCAAGGTGGAGCTGCTCCGGCTCGCGATGGGGCTGACCGTCGTGCTGGCCGCGCTGGGCCTCGGCTGGGCGCTCAGCGGTCACTGGGCCTTCGGCGCCGGGTTCGCGGTGGTGCTGCTGCTCGGCGCCTGGCGGGCGGCGGCGATCGTCCGGGCCGTGCACGCCTGGGGCTACGCCGAGCGCGAGAACGACCTGCTGGTCCGGCACGGGCTGCTGGTGCGCCGGCTCTCCATCGTCCCGTATTCGCGGATGCAGTTCGTCGACGTCAGCGCCGGGCCGCTGGAACGGGCCTTCCGCCTGGCCACCGTGCAGCTGCACACCGCCGCCGCGGCCAGCGACGCCCGGGTGCCCGGCCTGCGGCCGGAGGAGGCGTCCCGGCTGCGCGACCGGCTCACCGCGCTGGGCGAAGACCGCGCGGAGGGGCTGTGAACGACGGGCCGCGCGGCTCGGAGCCAGCCCGGCCCGACGCCGCTCCCGCGCCGGGCCCGGCCGAGCCGTCCACCCCGGCCGCCCCACCCGGCCGGGTCTCCGGCCCACCCGACCCCGGCCCGGTCTCCGGTCCTCCCGGCCCCGGCCCGGTCTCCGGTCCTCCCGGATACGGCGCCGTCTCCGGCCCGCCCGGACACGGCCCGGTCTCCGGCCCACCGGCGCACCACCCGACCTCCGGTCCGCCGCTCCACGGCCCCGCGTACGGCCCACCGCTTCACGGCCCTGCGTACGGCCCACCGGGACACGGTCCGACACCCGGCCACGGCCCCACCACGGGTGAACCGCTGCCCGGGCGGTCACCCGGCCCGCTCGGAGACGGGCCGCCGCCCGGGGACCACGTCCCCGGGCCCGCCTACGCTCCCACGCCGGGCGCACCCGCTCCCGGGCCCGGCCCGGCCGGGGAGGAGCCGCGGCAGCGGCTGCACCCCCTGAGCCCGGTGCTGCACGGCGCGAAGTCCCTGGTCGTGGTGATCGCGGGTCTGTCCTGGTCGACCCTGTCACGGGTGGGCTTCGGCGTGTTCGCCGCGCTGGTGGCGGCGCTGGCGCTGGGCGCGACCGTGCTGGCGGTGGTCAGCTGGTGGAACACGGGCTACCACATCGTCGGGCGGGAGCTGCGGGTCCACGAGGGGCTGCTCTGGCGGCGTACCCGGGCCATCCCGTTGGAGCGGTTGCAGGCGGTGGAGGTGGTCCGGCCGCTGCTCGCCCAGCTCACCGGCCTGGCCGAGCTGCGGCTGGAGGTGGTCGGTGGCGGCAAGACCGAGGCGCCGCTGGCGTACCTCGGGGTCGCCGACGCGGAGGCGCTGCGGCAGCGGCTGCTCGCCGTGGCGGGCCGGGCGCCGGGCCGCGAGGTCGCCCCGGCCGCCGAGCACCCCGGGGCGGCGCCGGAGCCGGCGGGCCGGCCGCTGCACGCGGTACGCAACACCGACCTGCTGGTCAGCCAGCTGCTGACCCCGCAGGCGTTCCTGCTCCCGTTCGGCCTGGTCTTCGTGGTGGCGCAGTTCCTCTCCGCGGGCTCGTGGTCGTTCATCGCGGTGGCCAGCACGCTGACCGCGATGGCCGGCGTGATCCTGCAACCCGTCCGCCGGGTGCTCGACGACTGGAGCTTCCGGCTCGACCGGGAGGACGACCGGCTGCGCGTGCGCAACGGCCTGCTGGAGACCCGGGTGCAGACCGTGCCGCTGGACCGGGTGCAGACGATCGGGGTGACCTGGCCGCTGCTCTGGCGGCTCAAGGGCTGGCTGCGGCTGCGGCTGGAGGTGGCCGGCTACTCCGGCGGCGAGCCGGACGACCGGAACCGGCCGGACCGGCTGCTGCCCGTCGGCGACCTGCGCATCGCCGAGGAGATCGTCGCCGAAGTGCTGCCCGGGGTGCGGCTGACCGGCCTGCCGTTGGCGCCCCCGCCGGCCCGGGCCCGCTGGCTGCGGCCGCTGAGCGTCCGGGTGCTCGGCGCCGGGCTGGGCGAGCGGGTCTTCGCCGTCCGCTCCGGGCTGCTCACCCGGCAGCTGGCGATCGTGCCGTACGCCCGGATCCAGAGCGTGCGGGTGGTGCAGGGGCCGGCGCAGCGGCGGCTGGGGCTGGCGACGGTGCACGCCGACACCGCGGGCGGATCCGGCGCCGCGGCGCACGACCGCGACCTGGGCGAGGCGTGGGCGCTCGCCGCGGAGCTGACCGCCCGGGCGCACGCCGCGCGACGCGCCCGCTGACGGTTCAGCGAGCGGCCGGCTGCTCCGCCGGCTCCCCGGCCGGCTCACCGGCGCCCGGCCCGGCGGCGGCCGGGACGGCGGACACCGGCGGGGCGGCGGGCCCGGCGACGGCGACGTCGGCCGGGACCGGCCGGCGCGCCTGGCGGGCCGCCCACCAGCGCTCGGCGAGCCCGACCACCAGGAAGGCCATCCCCACGTACGCCCAGCCGACCAGCACGTCGATCACGTAGTGCTCGCCGCAGTAGACCAGGGTGAAGGTCATCGCCAGCGGGTACGCCAGCAGCAGCGGCCACCACCGCTTGCGGGTTGCCCGGAGGAAGAACAGCACGACGAACAGGGCGAACGCGGTGTGCAGCGAGGGCATCGCGGCGACCGGGTTGCTGGCGATCTGCCCGGCGTTGAGCAGGTTGCCGGCGCCGTGCATGCCGAACGCCTTCCAGCCCCGGGTGGAGATCCGCGCCACCTCTGTGAGCAGGCCGTTCTGCGCCGCCCACCAGGGCGGGGCGGCCGGGTAGAGGAAGTAGGTGACCAGGCCGGAGGCGCAGAGGAATGCCCAGCGCCGCATGAACGCCGCCCACCGGCCCCGGTCGCGCAGCCAGAGCACCGCGGCGGCGGCCAGCGCCACCACGAAGTGGGAGAAGTAGACCCAGCTTGCCAGCACGTCCCACCACTGCACGTCGGGCCGGTACAGGTGCTCCTGGAGCCAGACCGTGGGTACCTCGCCGCCGGTGGCCCAGCCGAACATCACCCGGTCGGCGACGATCAGCTCGTAGGCGTGCGGGGTCGCGCCGTTGTCGGCGAACCCCCGGGAGAGGTTGTACGCGGCCAGCAGCAGCACCACCGGCACCCAGTCGCGGGCGAAGCGCAGGTGACTGCGCCACGGGCGGGACGAGTTCCACGCGATCGTCCCCGCCCAGATCCAGAGAAACGCGTACGCCGGATCGGTCGGCAGGCCGATGGCGAGCCAGGCGACGACGAAGGCGACGCTCCAGATCGCCATCGCGATCACGCGGCGACGCCCGCCGTCGGCGGACGCGGTCGGTCCGGTGGGGGCGGGGGGCTGGGGGTCAGTCACGACGGCCATCGCGGTCAAGGTTAACGGCGGCTGACGCGCCCCCCGACGCCGACCACCGGGCGGCGACCGCCCCCGCCCCCGCCCGGTCACCGCCGGCCGCCGGCCGGTCTCCCGACGGCGGGTGGTCCGGTTCACCGGCGGCGTCGCCCAGGCAGCCGCCGAACACCTACGCTGAGCGCATGCAGGAGCAGCCGGACACCCCCTTCCCGACCGGGCTGACCGCCCGGGTGGAGCTGACCGTCACCGACGCGGACACCGCGCAGGCGGTGGGCTCCGGCGACGTGCCGGTGCTCGGCACGCCCCGGTTGCTCGCGCTCGCCGAGGCCGCCACCGTCGCGGCCACCGCCACCCACCTGCCGGCCGGGTCGACGACCGTGGGCAGCCGGGTCGAGCTGGAACACCGGGCGGCGACGCCGGTCGGGCGGACGGTGGTGGCGCACGCCCGGCTGGCCGAGGTCGCCGGGCGGCGGCTGGTGTTCGAGGTCACGGTCACCGACGGCGCCGAGACGGTGGCCGAGGGCCGGGTGGAGCGGGCGCTGGTGGACCGCCAGCGCTTCGTGGCGCGCGCGGCGCGGGTGTCGTGACCGTGCGGTTCGTGGAGGTCGCCGACCGGGTCCACGTGCTGCGCGAGCCGGTGCTCGACGTCAACGTCACCCTGGTCGTCGGGGACGGCGAGGCGTTGCTGGTGGACAGCCTCTCCACCGCCGGGCAGGCCGCCGAGCTGGCCGCGGCGGCCCGCGCGGTCACCGGTCACCCGTGGACCCTGGTCAACACCCACCACCACTACGACCACTGCTTCGGCAACGCCACCCTCGCCGCCGACCCGCCCCGCCCGGTGTACGCGCACGAGCGGGCCGCCGCCGCGCTGCGCGAGCGGCCGGACGCGCTGCGCCGGGAGGCGTACGAGGAGTTGCGCGACGAGCGGCCGGAGTTCGCCGCCGAGGTGGCCGGCACGGAGCTGCTGGCCCCGACGCACACCGTGCTCACCGAGGCCGTGCTCGACGTCGGGGGCCGGCGGGTGGTGCTGCGGCATCCGGGGCACGGGCACACCGACGCCGACCTGGTGGTGCACGTGCCCGACGCCGACGTGCTGGTCGCCGGGGACCTGGTGGAGCAGAGCGGCCCGCCCGCCTTCGAGGACTCGTACCCCCTGCAGTGGCCGGACGCGGTGGCCGAGCTGCTGCGGCTCACCACGCCCACGACGGTGGTCGTGCCCGGGCACGGCGACCCGGTCGACGCCGAGTTCGTCCGGGCCCAGCACCGTCAGCTGGTGGACCTGGCCTGGCTGATCCGCGCGGCCCACACCGGCAGCGCCCCGCCCGAGCGGGTCGCCGCCGAGGCGCCCTTCGGCGCCCGTCCCGGCCTGATCGCGGCCCGCCGCGGCTACGCCGAACTCGACGGCACCCTCTGACGTACGCCCGGCCCGCGCCGGGTGCGGCCGGACCGCGCCGCGCCGCCGCCGGGCGGCGGTTGCCGCTCGCTCCCGCCGAGCCGGCCTCACCTGGCGGCGGGGTGTCGGGTCCGGGTCAGTCGACGAAGCGGCGGAGCACCTCGGCGCGGGTGGGCATGGACACCGCCCCGCCGGGCGACTCGCAGACCAGTCCGGCGACCCGCAGCGCGAACGCCACCCGCTCGTGCCACTCGGTCGGCTCGGTCGGCTCCCCGGCGACGAGCAGGTCGGCGACGAGCGCCGCCATCACCGAGTCGCCCGCGCCGGTGGCGTCGACCGCGCGGACCTTCGGCGCGGGCACGCGTACCGGGTCGGCACCGGCGGCCACGATCGCGCCGGCCGCGCCGAGGGTGACCACGACGGTGCCCGCGCCCAGCTCACGCAGGTACGCGGCGACCCCCTCGGCCGGCTCGTGCGGGTAGAGCAGCCCGGCGTCGGCCTCGCTCAGCTTGACCAGGTGCGCCCCGGCGGCGAACTCCGCCACCACCGCCCGCAGCCCGTCCAGCGTCGACGACCCGTCCAGCAGCCGGGGCCGCACGTTGGGGTCGAACACCCGCAGGCCGGTGGCGAGCGACCAGGCCCGCCGCGCGGCGGCGAGCACCGGCGGGCAGAGCAGCACGATCGACCCGCAGTAGAGCACGTCGGCGCCCTCGACCAGGGCCACGTCCAGGTCGTCGGCGGTGAGCAGGCCGTACGAGGGCGGCTCGCCGTAGAAGCGGAAGTCGGGCTCGGCCCCGGCGTGGGTGGTGACCGCGAGGGTGGTGGGCACCCCGACGGTGACCGCGCCGGCCAGCCCGACGCCGGCGTCGGCGAGGAAGGCGCGGATCCGCCCGGCCAGCACGTCGTCGCCGAAGGACCCGACGAACTCGGCCGCGCCGCCGAGCCGGGACACCCCGACGGCGACGTTGAGCGGCCCGCCGCCGATCTCCTGACGGAAGACCGGCCGGCCCTCGCACTCGGCGTCGAGCAGGTCGACCAACGCCTCACCGAGCACCACCGCGTATCCCACGTCGCCTCCCACGCGTCCGTCGCTTCGTACCCAGGCTGGCACAGTGCCCGCCCCGGCGCGGCGGAAGCCCCGTCTCCACGCATCGAGCAACGGCTATTGCGACAGGTCGCCGGGGTGTGGTGGGATGACGCGTGCCGGGCCGGTGCGGGGGCTGCCGCACCACCGGCGACGAGCTGGAGCCGACGCGAGGGCACCGGTCCGCGGGACGCGGACCGTGGGCGGTGCGCGGCCATCCGGCCCTCCTACTCCCGGGCCGCCGGCCGTGGCGCCGCGATCGTCGCATCCGCTCGCCACAGCGGGGCCGGCCGTCGTGCCGCCCCGCGGATCAGGAGAACCTCGTGATCCGTTCCCGTACGGCCGCCCTGCTCACCGCGGCCGCCACCCTCGCCCTGGGCGCCGTCGCCCTGACCTCCGCCGGAGACCCGGCCGCCGCGCACGGCGCCGCGATGACCCCGGGCAGCCGGACCTACCTGTGCTGGAAGGACGGGCTCAGCCCGACCGGCGAGATCAGGCCGGTCAACCCGGCCTGCTCGGCGGCGGTCGCGCAGAGCGGCGCCAACTCCCTCTACAACTGGTTCAGCGTGCTCCGCTCCGACGCCGGCGGCCGGACCGTCGGCTTCATCCCCGACGGCAAGCTGTGCAGCGGCGGCAACCCCGGCTTCGCCGGGTACGACCTGGCCCGCACCGACTGGCCGGTGACCCATCTGACCGCCGGGGCCCGGCTGGACTTCCGCTACAGCAACTGGGCCCACCACCCGGGCACGTTCTACTTCTACGTCACGAAGGACAGCTGGAGCCCGACCCGGCCGCTGGCCTGGAGCGACCTGGAGGAGCAGCCCTTCCTGACGGTGACGAACCCGCCGCAGCGCGGCGCGGTCGGCACCAACGACGGGCACTACTACTTCAGCGGCAACCTGCCCTCCGGCAAGAGCGGGCGGCACATCGTCTACTCCCGCTGGGTCCGCTCGGACAGCCAGGAGAACTTCTTCGGCTGCTCGGACGTGACCTTCGACGGCGGCAACGGCGAGGTGACCGGGGTCGGTTCCGGCGGTGGCACCCCGCCGCCGGGCCCGACGACTCCCCCGCCGTCGCCCACCACGCCGCCGCCGAGCCCGACCACGCCGCCGCCGGGCGGCGACTGCATGGCGGTGTACAAGGTGGTCAACTCCTGGCCGGGCGGCTTCCAGGGCGAGGTCATGATCATGAATCACAGCACCCGGACGTACGGCGGCTGGGTGGCCGCCTGGACCTGGCCCAGCGGTCAGTCGATCACCAGTCTGTGGAACGGCACGGTGAACACCACCGGATCGGCGGTGACGGTCGGCAACGCGGCCTGGAACGGCACGATCGCCCCGGAGGGCACCACCACGTTCGGCTTCACCGCCACCACCACCGGCACCAACACCCTGCCCACCCTCACCTGCTCCGGCCGCTGACCCCTCCCCCTCCCGAGGGACCGCTGAAACGATCAAGAGGTTTGCGTCGGCCGGAGGCTTCTCCGGTGACGCAAACCTCTTGATCGACGGCGGTGGGCGCGCCGGGGCCGTCAGCGGACCATGGAGCCGACCACGGGCTTGGTGAGCAGGGCGGACTGGTTGCGCTGGATGCCCGGGTCCAGGGTCTTGGCCACGAAGATGGCGTGCCAGATGCAGAAGATCAGCACGGTCCACACCTTGCGGGAGTGGTCGGCCTCCTCCCGCTTGTGCTCGTCCAGCAGCCGCATCGCGTACGACAGGTCGATCAGGTCGCCCGCGCCGGAGGTGGCCAGCACGTGCCGGGCCCACTCGTACATCTCGCCGCGCAGCCAGACCCGGGTCGGGGTCGGGAAGCCCAGCTTCTTCCGGTTGACGATGGCCGGCGGCACCACGCCCTGCAACGCCTGGCGCATGGCGTACTTGGTGGCGTCGGAGCGCGGCGGGAGCTTCAGGTCGACCGGGATGCCGGCGGCCACGTCGAAGACCGCCCGGTCGAGGAAGGGCACCCGCACCTCCAGCGAGTGGGCCATCGAGATCCGGTCGGCCTTGACCAGGATGTCCCCGCGCAGCCAGGTGTAGAGGTCGACGTACTGCATCTTGGTGACGTCGTCGAGCTCGGTGCACTCGGCGTAGATCGGCGCGGTCACGTCGGTGTAGCGGACCGAGGGGTCGTAGCGGCGCAGCAGATGCTGCTTCTCCTCCTCGGTGAACATCCGGGCGTTGCCGTAGTAGCGCTGCTCGATCGGGGTGGTGCCGCGCTCCAGGAAGCTCTTGCCCTTGACCCCCTGCGGGATCGCCTTGGAGACCGCGCGCAGGCCCTTCTGCACCCCGTCCGGCAGGCCGTTCACCGCGCCGAGCGAGAGCGGCTCCCGGTAGATGGTGTACCCGCCGAAGAACTCGTCGGCGCCCTCGCCGGAGAGGACCACCGTGACGTGCTCGGCGGCCTTCTTGGCGACGAAGTAGAGCGGCACCAGCGCGGGGTCGGCCACCGGGTCGTCCAGGTGCCAGACGATCTTCGGCAGGGCATCGATCATGTCCTGCGGCCCGATCTTGGTCGGGATGGTAGTCACGTCGAGGTGCCGGGCCGACTCCTGGGCCACGTCGATCTCGGAGTACCCGGGCACGTCGTACCCGACGGTGAAGGTGAGGATGTTCGGGTTGAACTCCCGGGCCAGGGCCACCACCGCGGTCGAGTCGATGCCGCTGGACAGGAACGACCCGACCGGCACGTCCGAACGCATGTGCATCCGGACGCTCTCCCGCAGCGTCTCCCGGATCTCGTGGTAGAGCCGCTGCTCGTCGGTGACCGGGGCGGGCCGGAACACCGGGCGGTACCACCGCCGCACGTCGATGCGCCCGCCCGGAGTCCAGGTCAGGTACTCCCCCGAACCGATCCGGCGGATCCCCTTGTGCAGGGTGCCGGGCTCCGGGACGTACTGCAGGGTCAGGTAGTGGCTCAGGTTGGCCGTGTCGATGCCGGCGTCGCCCTCGTAGCTCGAGCGCGCGAAGGGCAGCAGCGCCTTCTTCTCCGAGGCGAGGTAGAGCCCGTCGGCGGTCTCCAGGTAGTGCAGCGGCTTGATGCCGAAGTAGTCGCGGGCGCCGAAGGCCCGCCGCTCCTGCCGGTCCCAGATGACGAAGGCGAACATGCCCCGCAGCCGGGTGAGCACCTGCTCGCCCCAGTAGTGGTAACCGGCGACGATCACCTCACCGTCACCGGCGGTGGCGAACTGGGCGCCGAAGTTGCGCACCAGCTCGTCGCGCAGCTCGATGTAGTTGTAGATCTCGCCGTTGAAGGTGAGCAGGTAGCGGCCGTCGGCGTACGGCAGCGGTTCGTGGCTGGAGGCCACATCGATGATCGCCAGGCGCTTGTGCGCGAACACCCCGTCCGCGTACCGGCCGGAGGCGTCCCCGACCACCTCGACCCCGGTCTCGTCCGGGCCGCGGTGGTGCAGGCATTCCAACGCCCCGGCGATGTTGTCGCGGTGAGCGGCGGCGTCGCCGCGCGCACTGAAGAAGGCCAGGAGTCCGCACATGGTGGTCATCTTTCCACGCGCCCGAAGCGGCCGTCGCGGCACCGCAGGCTCTCCGGTCCGGGGCCGGACGGGTACCGTCGGGACCAGCAACGAGAAGGGAGCGAGCATGACCGAGGACCGGACGAGCGGAAAGCCGGCGGACGGCACCGAATCGCACGACCCGGACTTCCCGCAGGCGTTCCTGGACTTCATGCGCCAGGGCTGGCGGGACAGCACGCTGCCGGTCGGCCCGCGCCCCGAGGTGCCCAACCACGCCAAGCGCCGGGCCGCGCTCTCCGCGGCCTTCCCGGGCGAGACGCTGGTCATCCCGACCGGCACCGAGAAGGTACGCGCCAACGACACCGACCACCCGTTCCGGCCGGGCAGCGACTTCGTGTACCTGACCGGCGACCACGACCCGGACAGCGTCCTCGTGCTGCGCCCGAACGGCTCCGGGCACGACGCCACGCTGTACATGCGGCCCCGCTCCTCCCGCCAGACCGACGAGTTCTTCCGCAGCCGCCACGGTGAGCTGTGGGTGGGCCGGCGGCACACCCTGGCGGAGAAGTCGACCGAGCTGGGCCTGCCGACCGAGGACCTGACCGAGCTGGACGCGGCGCTGGCCGGGCTGGCGCCGGGGCGTACCCGGGTGCTGCGCGGTTTCGACGCCCGGGTGGACGCGGCCGTGCGGCCCTGGGACGGCCCCCGCGCCGACGGCCAGCCGGCCCGCGACCGGGAGCTGGCGATCGCGATCTCCGAGCTGAAGCTGGTCAAGGACGAGTGGGAGATCGCCCAGCTCCAGGAGGCCGTGGACGCGACGGTACGCGGCTTCGAGGACGTGGCCCGGGCGCTGCCGGCCGACCGTGGGGTCTCCGAGCGGCTGCTGGAGGGGATCTTCGCGCTGCGCGCCCGGCACGACGGCAACGACGTCGGCTACGGCTCGATCGTCGGCGCCGGTGAGCACGCGACGATCCTGCACTGGGTGCACAACCACGGCGCCACCCGCCCGGGCGAGCTGCTGCTGATGGACATGGGTGTGGAGAACCGCAACCTCTACACCGCCGACGTCACCCGGGTGCTGCCGGTCGACGGCCGGTTCACCCCGTTGCAGCGGCAGGTCTACGACGCCGTGTACGCCGCCCAGCAGGCCGGCATCGACGTCATCAAGCCCGGGGTCGCCTTCCGGGACGTGCACCTGACCGCGATGCGGGTCCTCGCCGAGGCCCTCAAGGACCTCGGTCTGCTGCCGGTCAGCGTGGACGAGGCGATGGACCCGGCCTCGACGATCTACCGCCGGTGGACGCTGCACGGCACCAGCCACATGCTCGGCATCGACGTGCACGACTGCGCCAACGCCCGCAAGGAGCACTACCGCGACGGCGCGCTCGGCGAGGGCTACGTGCTGACCGTCGAGCCGGGGCTGTACTTCCAGCCGGAGGACGAACTGGTCCCCGAGGAGCTGCGCGGCATCGGGGTGCGGATCGAGGACGACATCCTGGTCACCGCGACCGGCTCGGTGAACCTCTCGGCCGGCCTGCCCCGCCGCTCCGACGAGGTGGAGACCTGGCTGGCCGAGCAGCGCGAGGCGGGGCCCCGCCTGCCCGGCTGACCCGGTACGACTCCCGGCGGGCCCCGCCGTCGGTGTCCGCGACGTTTCCGTCGTCGCGGCACCGATGGCGGGGCCCGCCGCTGTTTGCGCTGGTCACGACCTTCTTCACGTCCTGCTACCTGCTGCGCCCGCCCGGCCGACCTGAGCGGAATGCGGGGTTTTTTCGGATACGTCCGCCTCGCGAGGATCATTCTCATACGGTGTGGACAACAGGCTGCAACCGGTTTGTAGCTGCTCGTGCCGCTCGGGCGGTACGAGTCCGTCTGGTAGCAGGAAAGGGCGGAAGGCTCTGATGTCCAACGACGTAACGACTCCCGACGGCGGCGGCCCCACGGCCGCGCTGTCGAATAGGCGGCGCAAATTGTGGGTCGCCACCGGCGTGGCCGGCCTGACCGGCGTCGTCGGTCTGGCGGCACTGGGCGGTCTGGCTGCCCGTGACGACAAGGCCGACGACCCGCAGCGGGCCGGCGACTCGCAGGCGGCACAGAAGCAGAACGTCAGCGATGCCGGCCCGGCCGCGGGCCAGGAATCCGGCAAGCGCGGCAAGGATGACAACCGCGACCGTGACTTCGGCGGGCGGGGTGAGGACCGGGACAGGGACCGGGACCGTGATCGGGATGAGCACGGGCGGGTGTGGGAGGTGCCGTGTGATGACGAGAAGCTGATCGAGGCTGTCGATCTGGCGAACCGTGATGACGGTGGCACGTTGAAGTTGGCTCCGCACTGCACCTACGAGCTGGACGGCTACGACCGTAAGTCCGGCACGGGCCTGCCGACGATCCGGCAGGAGATCACGATCAAGGGTAAGGACTCCACGATCAAGCGGGACTCCGAGCAGACGTTCCGGCTGTTCCGGGTCGCCGACGGCGGTGACCTGACCCTGAAGGACGTGACCCTCAAGGGCGGCAACGCCTCCGAGTTCAAGTACGACAACGACAAGAACAACGGCAAGGACAAGGACGACAAGGACCACAACGGCAACGGCAACGGCGGGCCGGGTCAGCCGGGGGCGGGTCAGCCGCGTGCGGGCGGGGTGCACCGTTCGGTGATCATCGCCCCGTTCGGGAAGTCGGCCCGCGACGGCTCGAAGGGCGGCGACTCGAAGGGCCGTGAGGATTCGGAGGGTCGCGACTCGCAGCGCAAGGACGGTGACGCCGATGGTGGCGCGTTGCTGGTCGAGCGGGGCGGTAGCGCCCACCTGAAGAAGGT
>NZ_JBPQTL010000104.1:0-20078 GCF_051386295.1 Micromonospora sp. URMC 105
GGGGAGGAGCGGTCCGCCGCGGCGGTTCGGGGGGACCGGCCGGTCGGCGGATCGATCCAGGGGCACGGCCGGGCGGGCGCGGGCGTCGAGGGGGAGCCGCGGCCCGAGGGGTCGGCGGGCGATGGCGCGTATCCCAGCACCCGGCTGACCGATCCGCTCCAGGCGGAGGTCGTCGCCCACACCGACGGGCCGATGCTGGTCGTCGGCGGCCCCGGCACCGGCAAGACCAGCACCCTGGTCGAGGCGGTCACCGCCCGGGTGGCCGAGGGGGTCGACCCCGAGCGCATCCTGGTGCTCACCTTCGCCCGGCGGCAGGCCACCGACCTGCGTCACCGGATCGAGGCGCGGATCGCCGGAGCCGGTCACCGGGTGGTCCGCGAGCCGCTGGTGCGCACCTTCCCCGCGTACGCCTTCGGGCTGCTCCGCCGGGCCGCCGCCGAGCGGGGCGAACCGTCCCCCCGGCTGCTCACCGGCCCCGAGCAGGATCTGATCATCCGCGAACTGCTCGACGTGGTGGGCGAGGAGCCCGGCGACGACCCGGTCGGCTGGCCGGAGGACCTGCGCCCCGCACTGCGTACCCGGGCCTTCGCCGGCCAGCTGCGTGACCTGCTGATGCGGGCCGCCGAGCGCGGCGTCGGGCCGGTCGAGCTGGCCCGGCTCGGCGAGAAGCTGGGCCGTGCCGACTGGCCGGCCGCCGCCCGCTTCCTGCGCGAGTACGTCGCCGTCCTCGCCCTGCGCGACGTCGGCAACCGCGGCTCGATCGCGTACGACCCAGCGGAGCTGGTCCGCGCCGCCACCGGGATGCTGCTCGACGACCCGGAGCTGCTGGCGGCCGAGCGGCGCCGGCTGGCCCACGTCTACGTCGACGAGCTGGCCGACACCGACCCCGCCCAGCACGACCTGCTCGCCGTCATCGCCGGCGGCGGCAAGTCCCTGGTCGCCTTCGCCGACCCGGACTCCTCCACGTACGCCTTCCGGGGCGCCGACCCGGCCGTGGTGCACAGCTTCCCGCACCGGTTCCGCACGGCCTCCGGGGCGCCGGCCGCGCAGGTCGTGCTGACCACGTCGTACCGGGCCGGGGCGGGGCTGCTGGCCGCCACCGGGCGGCTGGCCCGGCGGCTGCGCGGCCCGGCCGCGCACCGGGCGCTGCACCCGCTGCCCGGCGCGCCCGCCGGCACGGTGGAGGTGCGTACGTTCCGCTCCGGCACCAGCGAGTCGGCCTGGCTCGCCCACGCGCTGCGCTCGGCGCACCTGCTCGACGGGGTGCCCTGGTCGCGGATGGCGGTGCTGGTCCGCTCGACCCACCTGCACCTGCCCTCGCTGCGCCGCGCCCTGCACACCGCCGGGGTGCCGACCGTGGTGCACGGCGAGGACCTGCCCCTGCACCTGCAGCCCGCGGTGGCGCCGCTGCTGCTCCTGCTGCGCTGCGCGCTGGAGCCGGACCGGCTGGACGAGGAGACCGCCGTCGCCCTGCTCCATTCGCCCCTGGGCGGCGCCGACCCGCTCGCCGAGCGGCGGCTGCGCCAGGGGTTGCGCGCGCTCGCGCTCGCCGCCGGCGACCGCCGCCCCTCCGGCGAGCTGATCGTCGAGGCGTTGCGCGACCCGGCGGAGCTGGCCGGGATCGACCGTCGCTGGGTCGAGCCGGCCCGGACGGTGGCCGAGCTGCTCGCCACCGCGCGCGCGGCGGCGGCCAACCCCGGCGCCACCGCCGAGGACGTGCTCTGGGCGGTCTGGCGGGCCAGCGGGCTCGCCGAACGCTGGGCCGGGGCGATCAACCGGGGCCGGGCGGCGACCGGCGAGCACGAGACCGCGCAACGTTGGCGAGCCGAGGCGGCCGACCGCGACCTGGACGCGGTGATGGTGCTCTTCGACGCCGCCGCCCGCTTCACCGACCGGCTGCCCGGCGCGCGTACCGAGGTCTTCCTCGACCACGTCCTCGGCCAGGACCTGCCGGCCGACACGCTGGCCGCCAGCGCGGACCGGGGCGAGGCCGTCCGGCTGCTCACCGCCCACGCGGCGAAGGGCCTGGAGTGGGACCTGGTCGCCGTCGCCGGGGTCCAGGAGGGGATCTGGCCCGACCTGCGGCTGCGCGGCAGCCTGCTCGGCTCCGAGCGGCTGGTCGACGTGCTCGCCGGCCGCGCCGACGGCACCGGCACCCGGGCCAGCCTGGTCGGCCAGACCTCGGCCCTGCTCGACGAGGAACGCCGGCTCTTCCACGTCGCGGTGACCCGCGCCCGGCACCGGCTGCTGGTTACCGCGGTCGCCTCGGCGGCGGTCGGCGGCGACGACCACGAGGAACAGCCCAGCCGCTTCCTGCACGAGCTGGGCGTCACCGAGCCACCCGCGACCGGGGCGGCCGGCCCCACGCCGATCGACCCGGCACCGGGCCCGACACCGACCGGCCCGGCGCCCGGCCCGGCACCGACAGGCTCGGAGCCGCCCGGCTCGGAGGCGACCGGCTCGGGGCCGACCGGCTCGGAGGCGTCCGCCCGGACGCCGGATCGATCGGGCGACGGCGCCGCAGCGACCGCCCCGGCGGCGGACCGGCCGGGCGAGCGTGCCGCGGTGACGAGCCCGGTTGACGACCGGCCGGGCGACGGCACCGCCCCGAACACCCCGGCAACGACCCGGTCTGGCGGCACCCTTGCGGCGGCGGTGGACGACGACGAGCCCTACCAGCCGGGGGAGCTGCCCCTCGGCCGTCCGCCCCGGGCGCTCACCCTGTCCGCGCTGGTCGCGGAGCTGCGTACCGCGGTCACCGACCCGGCGGCGCCGCTCGCCCGGCGGCGCGCGGCGGCGGCCGAGCTGGCCCGCCTCGCCGCCGCCGGCATCCCCGGCGCCCACCCGGACGACTGGTGGGGGCTGCGCGGCCTCTCCGACGACCGGCCGCTGGTCGACGAGGGCGAGCCGGTCCGGGTCACCCCGTCGGCGATGGAGAGTGCGCTGCGGTGCAGCCTGCGCTGGCTGCTCGAACGGCACGGTGGCAGTGGCCCGGCCAGCGCGGCGCAGGGCGTCGGCAACCTGGTGCACGCCGCCGCGATGCTCGCCGAGGACGCCAGCGCCGACCGCACCGCCCTGCTGGAGTACGTGGCCGCGCGGTTCGACGCGATCGAGCTGGCCGCCCGGTGGATGGTCGGCCCGGAACGGTCCCGCGCCGAGGCCATGGTGGACAAGTTGCTGCGCTGGCTCGCCGGTAACCCGCGTCGGCTGCTCGCCATCGAGCACGAGTTCGCGGTCCGCCTCGACGACCCGGCCCGCCCGATCGAGCTGACCGGCCGGGTGGACCGGCTGGAGGTCGACGCCGACGGCCGGTTGGTGGTGATCGACCTGAAGACCGGCAAGTCGACGGCGGTCACCGAGCGGGAGGTCGCCGAGCATCCGCAGCTCGGGGCGTACCAGGCGGCGGTGGAGGCGGGCGCGTTCGCCGAGTTCGGCGAGGAGTCCGGCGGTGCCGCGCTGGTGCAGCTCGGCACCGGGGCGAAGGACGCCAAGGAGCAGGCCCAGGCCGCCGCAGGGGAGGGTCCGGAGGCCGGCTGGGCCACCGCCCTGGTCCGGCGCACCGCCGATACGATGGCCGCCGCCACCTTCGCCGCCGTCGCCAACTCGAAGTGCCGGGTCTGCCCGGTGCGGACCAGCTGTCCGGTCTCCGGGCAGGGGCGTCAGGTCGTCGAGCCGCCGACGACCCGCGCTCCGGAGGACCACCCGTGAGCCTGCGAGCCTTGCGAACCAAGGCGGAACAGTGACCCAGCCGACCCTGTTCAGCACCGCCGCCCCGGCACCCCGGGCCGCCGACGCCGGGCCCCGCTACACCCCGGTCGAGCTGGCGAAGCTGCTCCGGCTGCCGGCCCCGACCCGGGAGCAGGCGGCGATCATCGCCGCGCCGGTGGCGCCGCTGCTGGTGGTGGCGGGCGCCGGGTCGGGCAAGACCGAGACGATGGCCGCCCGGGTGGTCTGGCTGGTCGCCAACTCGTACGTCCGGCCGGAGCAGATCCTCGGGCTCACCTTCACCCGCAAGGCGGCCGGCGAGCTGGCGCACCGGGTGCGTACCCGGCTGGATCAGCTGGTCCGGCGGCTGGGGCGGCGCGGGCGTGACCCGCTGGACGACCCGCTGGCCGGTGAGCCCACCGTCTCCACCTACCACTCGTACGCGGGCCGGATCGTCACCGAACACGGGCTGCGCGCCGGGTACGAGCCGACCACCCGGCTGCTCACCGAGGCGTCCCGCTGGCAACTGGTCGACCTGCTGGTACGCAACTACGACGGCGACATGTCCGAGGTCGACCGGATGCCCAGCACCATCACCGACGCGGTGCTGGCACTGGCCGGGGAGCTGGACGAGCACCTGGTCGACCCGGACGAGCTGGCCGCCTGGACCGGCCGCTTCTTCGCCGACGTGCAGTCCCGCCCCGGCCGGGTCTACGCCGACGTGCGCAAGGCGTTGCAGCTCCAGCAGACCCGGCTCAAGCTGCTCCCGCTGGTCCGGGCGTACGCCCGGCGCAAGGACGACTTCGAGGCGATGGACTTCGCCGACCAGCTCGCCCGCGCCGCGCGGGTGGCCCGTGACCACCCGGCGGTCGGCGCGGTCGAGCGGGACCGCTTCCGGGTGGTGCTGCTCGACGAGTACCAGGACACCAGCCACGCCCAGGTGGTGCTCCTCAACGCCCTCTTCGGCGGCGGTCACCCGGTCACCGCGGTCGGCGACCCCTGCCAGTCCATCTACGGCTGGCGCGGGGCCAGCGCCGGCACCCTGGAACGCTTCCCGACGGAGTTCGCCCGCGCCGACGGCACCCCGGCCGAGGTGCTGAGCCTCACCACGAGCTGGCGCAACCGGCCGGAGATCCTCGGCGTGGCCAACGCGCTCTCGCTGCCGCTGCGCGCCGCCGGGGCCCGGGTGCCCGAGCTGCGCGCGGCGCTGAGCGTCAAGGACCCGATTCCGCACCGCAGCCCCGGCGGCCACGCCGCCGGCACCGTGCACTGTGCCCTGCTGGAGACGTACGCCGACGAGGCGGACTGGATCGCCGACAGCGTGCTGGCCGCCTGGCGGGGCGCCGCCGGGCTGCCCGGTGCGCTGCCCGAGCACATCCCGGTGCCGCAGCGCCCCACCACCGCCGTGCTGGTCCGGCTGCGCAGCCAGATCCCGGCGATCGAGGCGGCGCTGCGCGCCCGCGGCCTGCCGGTCGAGGTGGTCGGCCTGGGCGGCCTGCTGGACACGCCCGAGGTCCGCGACGTGGTCTGCACCCTGCGGGTGCTCGCCGACCCGACCGACGGGGCGGCGCTGCTGCGCCTGCTCACCGGCGCGCGCTGGCGAATCGGGCCGCGTGACCTGGTGGCGCTGCACCGCCGGGCGCGGGCCATCGCGCGGGCCCGGCACCGGCTCACCGGCGACGACGGGCCGGAGATCGCGGTGGACGTGCTGGACGAGGCGACGCTGGTCGAGGCGCTGGCCGACCTCGGGCCGGCGCAGGCGTACTCGGCCGAGGGGTACGCGCGGCTGCGCGCGTACGGGTTGGAGCTGGCGCTGCTGCGCTACCGGCTCGACCAGACCCTGCCGGAGCTGATCGCGGACATCGAGCGGACCATCGGCCTGGACGTGGAGGTGGCGGTCCGGGCCGGCCGGGACGGCGCGGGTGACGCCGGGCTGGCCCGCGGCCACCTGGACGCCCTGGGTGACGTCGCCGCCCGGTTCAGCGGCGAGACCCCGGGGGCCACCCTCGCCGGGTTCCTGGCCTTCCTCACCGCCGCCGAGGACGAGGAGCGCGGGCTGAGCCCCGGCGAGGTCGAGGTGGTCGAGGGCGCCGTGCAGGTGCTCACCGCGCACGCCGCCAAGGGCCTGGAGTGGGACGTGGTGGCGGTCGCCGGGCTGACCCGGGGAGTCTGGCCGGGGCCGGTGCGCAACTCCGACCACTGGCTGGGCGGGCTCGGGGTGCTGCCGTTCCCGCTGCGCGGCGACGCCGACGGGCTGCCCGAGCTGGGGCTGGCCGGGGCGGAGGACCAGCGTGGGGTGGCCCGGGCCGTGGAGGACTTCACCGACGCCTGGCGGGCGCACGACGAGCGGGAGGAACGCCGCCTGGCGTACGTGGCGGTGACCCGCCCGCGCCGGCTGCTGCTCTGCTCCGGCTACTGGTGGGGGGAGGGGACCAAACGCTTCCGTGGCCCGTCGGTCTTCCTCCGTGAGGTGTACGACGCGTGCCTCGACGACACCTCCGGCCACCTGGTCGACGCCTGGGCGCCCGAGCCGGCCGGGGACGCGGTCAACCCGACCACCGAGATGGTGCTGCGGGCGGAGTGGCCGGCGGACCCGCTCGGCGCCCGCCGGCCCGCCCTGGCCGAGGCCGCCGCCCTGGTCCGCCGGTACCTCGCCGACCCCGACGCCGCCCGCCGCGACGCGGCCCCGGCCGAGGGCGGGGCCGAGTCGGCCTCGGGCGAGGACCGGGCTGCGCCGGCCTCGGGCGAGGATCGGGCTGGGCCGGCCCCGGGCGAGGTGCGGCCGACCGAGGTGGACGATCCTGAGGTGACGCGCTGGCGGCGGGAGGCCGACCTGCTCCTCGCCGAGCGCGCCGAGCTGCTCCGGCAGGCCGAGGCGGTGGAGGTCGCCCTGCCCGGGCACCTCTCCGTCACCCAACTGGTGGCGCTGCGCCGCGACCCGGAGGCGTTGGCCCGGACGCTGCGCCGGCCGATGCCCACCGAGCCCAACCCGTACGCCCGGCGGGGCACCGCCTTCCACACCTGGCTGGAGCAGCGCTTCGGTGCCGACCGGCTGCTCGACGTGGACGAACTGCCCGGCGCGGCCGACGCGGACGCCGCGCCGGACGAGGCGCTGGCCGAGTTGCAGGAGCGCTTCCTGGCCAGCGAGTGGGCCGATCGGGTGCCGGTGGAGGTGGAGGTGCCGTTCGCCACGGTGCTGGCCGGGGTGGTGGTGCGGGGCCGGATGGACGCCGTCTTCGCCCGCCCCGGCGGCCGGTACGACGTGGTCGACTGGAAGACCGGCCGACAGCCCTCGGGCCGGGAGGCCGAGGCGGCCGCGGTGCAGCTGGCCGTCTACCGGCTGGCCTGGGCGGAGCTGGCCGGGGTGCCGGTCGACCGGGTCGGGGCCGCCTTCCACTACGTGCGGGACCAGGTGACGGTGCGGCCGGCCGACCTGCTCGACGCCGATGGGCTCACCGCGCTCATCGCCGGCGTACCGGAAATTCCGACTGGGGGTGGCGCTCCCGGCAATCCGTGATAGGTTGGTCTTGTTGCAGTTTTGGTTACCAGAGACTCTGTGTGCGCCTGGCGGGATTGTGGCCCCAGGCGCTCTTTGTTGTGTCCGGAGTTCTCCGGGCGGGGCGACCAGAAGCGACAAGCGATTCGCGCATTCCCGCGCGGAGCGCTCCTCTTCGAGCCCGCAACAGGTGCGGGTTCGACGTTCCGTCAAGGAGACGAAACACATGGCTATTGGCACCGTGAAGTGGTTCAACGCTGACAAGGGCTTCGGCTTCATCACCCCGGACGGCGGCGGCGCTGACGTCTTCGCCCACTTCTCGGCGATCCAGTCCTCCGGCTACCGGAGCCTGGACGAGAACCAGCGGGTCGAGTTCGAGGTCACCCAGGGCCAGAAGGGCCCGCAGGCGGAGAACATCCGCCCGCTCTGATCTTCGGATCACCCGGTAACACCCTCCGCGCCCTCCGGGCGTGGTGACGGGACCGGTCCGCCGCGCCGCCCCCCGCTCCGGCGGGAGTGGCGTGCTGCGGCGGACCGGCTCGTACCCCTTCGGTTCGTGCTTGTGAGTCGTGGCGGATCTGCTCCGCCGGCGACAGCGCCGATTCACCGGCGCCCTCCCTCGACACGTGCCGCGTCGAGGAAGGCATTCTCCGCATGACCATGACCGTTCCCACCTTCGCCGCGACCGGCCTGGCGCCGGCGCTGCTCACCGAGCTGACCGCGCAGGGCATCACCGAGCCGTTCCCGATCCAGACGGCCACCCTGCCGGACTCGCTCGCCGGCCGGGACGTGCTCGGCCGGGGCCGTACCGGCTCCGGCAAGACCCTCGCCTTCGGGCTCCCGCTGCTGTCGCGTACCGCCGGCCGCCGGGCCCGCCCCGGCCGCCCGCTGGCGCTCGTGCTCGTGCCGACCCGTGAGCTGGCCCAGCAGGTCACCACCGCGCTCGCCCCGTACGCCCGCGCGGTCGGGCTGCGCTGCGCCACCGTGGTCGGCGGCCTGTCGTTGCAGCGGCAGGCGGACGCGCTGCGCGCCGGCGCCGAGGTGCTGGTGGCCACCCCCGGCCGGCTGCACGACCTGATCAACCGGGGCGACGCCCGCCTCGACCAGGTCGCCATCACCGTGCTCGACGAGGCCGACCAGATGGCCGACATGGGCTTCCTGCCGCAGGTCACCAAGCTGCTGGAGCAGGTCGCCCCCAACGGCCAGCGGATGCTCTTCTCCGCCACTCTCGACGGTGGGGTGGACAAGCTGGTCCGCCGCTTCCTCAGCAACCCCGTCTCGCACTCGGTCGACCCGGGCACCGCCACGGTGACCGCGATGACGCACCACGTGCTGCACGTCGACGCGGCCGACAAGCCGGCCGCGCTCACCCAGATCGCCGCCCGCGAGGGCCGCACCATCCTGTTCATGGCCACCAAGCACCGCGCCGACCGGATGGCCCGCCAGCTGCTGGCCAAGGGCGTCCGCGCCGCGGCCCTGCACGGCGGCAAGTCCCAGCCGCAGCGCACCCGGATCCTGGAGCAGTTCCGCACCGGTCAGGTGACCGCACTGGTCGCCACCGACGTGGCGGCCCGGGGCATCCACGTCGACGGCCTCGACATGGTGGTCAACGTGGACCCGCCGACCGAGGCGAAGGACTACCTGCACCGCGGCGGTCGTACCGCCCGGGCGGGGGAGTCCGGCAGCGTGGTCACGCTGGTCCTGCCGGAGCAGCGCCGGGACGTCTCCCGGCTGATGAGCGTGGCCGGCATCAAGCCGCAGTCCACCCAGGTGCGTCTCGGCGACGAGGCGCTGGCCCGGGTGACCGGTGCCCGGGAGCCGTCCGGCGTGCCGGTGACCATCGCCGTTCCGCAGCCGACGCCGGCCGCCCGTACCGCCAACGGTGGCGGGGAGGGCGGGCGGTCCGCGCACCGCACCTCCGGTCGCTCGCGGCGCCCGCGCCGTCCGCGTACCGCCTGATCGTTCCGGCCGCTGCGCCGTTTCCGGGTCCGCGCCGGAGCCGGGCTGCAGGATCGTTGACGTGGTGCGGCGGGGTGGACACCCTGGGTGAGCGCCCGGTCGGCTGAGTCGGCAAACAGCAGCGGTTGGGTCCGATCGGCGACTGTCCCGAGGCCCGTGCCTGGTCGAAGCTTGTTCCGGGGGGAAGACCCGGCCGGGGGTGGCCGGGCAGGGAGGGGTGAACCATGGCGGGCGACGCCGATTCGGGGGCGGTGCGCGAGCTGCTGGTGGTGTTGGCGGTGGCCGGCGCCGGGCTGGTGCTCGCCATGGTCGCGGCGTTCGCGCCGTGGCAGCCGAGGTCGGGCCGGCCCGCCCCGGCCGGCCTGGTGGAACTGCGCAGCCCGGCCGGCTCGACCGGTCCGGCCGTGGAGTTGACCGCCGGCTAGGCGGGGCGGTGGGTGGTACCGCGGCCGGTGAGGGGCCGGCACGCGGGGACCGGGTGGCCGGTCGGGCTCCGGGGGGAGGACCGACCGGCCGTCACCCGACGGTGGAGGGTTTCCGGCGGACCAGCAGGTCGGCCAGCGTGGTCCGGTCGACCACCACGGCGATCGCGCCGTGCACCGCGAGCCAGACGTCGCGCAACCCGGTCGCCACCCCGTGATAGCCGGCGTCCTCCGCCGGAAGGCCGCGCACCGTGGTCAGCGAGCCGCCGACCGCGCGCAGCACGTCTCCGACGCTGATCTCCGCGGCGGGACGGGTCAGCGCGTACCCGCCCTCGGTCCCGCGGTGACTGTGCAGCAGTCCGGCCCGGCGCAGGTCGAGCAGGATGCCCTGGAGGAAGCTGAGCGGGATGCCCTGGCTTTCGGCCAGGGCCGCCGCCTTGACCAGCTCGCCGCCCGACCCGTCCGCCGGACCGGACCCGTCCGCCGGATCGGAGCCGGCCGGGCCGTCGCCCGGAGCGCGTAGTCGCTGCGCGCGGAGACGTACACGTCACTGACCGGCCTGGTCCAGTACGCCCCAGCGGCGCCGAATCGCCTTGTCCGCCGCGCCGAAGGCCGCGTCGACCAGCAGGCCGACGATCAGGATCACGATCATCGTGGCGAGCAGCCAGGGCGAGTCGGCCAGCTCCCGGGCGTAGGTGAGCTGGGCGCCGAGCGAGGTCTGCGAGATGCCGACCACCAGCAGCTCACCGGCCATCAGGCTGCGCCAGGAGAAGGCCCAGCCCTGCTTCAGGCCGGCGACGATGGCCGGCAGCGCGGCGGGTGCGATGACGTACCGGTAGAGGTTCAGTCCCCGGGCGCCGAGGTTGCGGCCGGCCCGCAGCAGCAACGGCGGTACGTAGTCGACGCCGCTGATCACGCCGTTGGCGATCGACGGCGCGGCCCCGAGCACCACCACGAAGAAGATAGCCTTCTCGCTCAGCTCGAACAGCAGGATCGCCAGGGGGAACCAGGCGATGGAGGGCATGGTCTGCAGGGCGGTGATCATCGAGCCGATCGCCGCCCGGAGCACCCGGGACCGGGCCACCGCGAGGCCGACCAGCAGGCCCACCGCGACCGAGAAGACGTACCCGACCGCCGCCCGGCGCAGCGTGATCGCGATGCCCTCCCACAGTTGGGCGCCGCCGGCCTGCCGGATCAGCTCCTCGCCCACCACCACCGGCCCGGGCAGCGACCACGGTGGCTTCCAGCCGCTCCAGACCACCACCTGCCAGATGGCGACGGCGAGGGCCAGCGCGGCGAGCTTGGGCCAGGTGGCCGCCCAGAGCCGGGCGCCCCGGGAGACCTCCTTCTCCCGTCCGGCGATCTCCAGCGCGTCCAGCCCCGAGATCTCCGCGTCGGTGCGCGGCGTCTCGGTGAGGGTGTCACCGGCCATGGCGGCCCACCTCCGTACGAAGTCGGTCGGTGACCTCGGCGGCGATCGACGCGACCTCGGGGGAGTCGATACGCCGGGGTCGGGGCACGTCCACCTCGGTCGACCAGATGATCCGGCCGGGCCGGCTGCTGAGCAGGATGATCCGGTCGGCGAGCCGGGCCGCCTCGCGGACGTTGTGGGTCACGAACAGCACGGTGAGCTTCCGCTCGGACCAGATCCGTTCCAGCTCGTCGTGCAGGATGTCCCGGGTCATCGCGTCCAGCGCGCCGAACGGCTCGTCCATCAGCAGGACCGGGGTGTCCAGGGCGAGGGTGCGGGCCAGCGCGACCCGCTGGCGCATCCCGCCGGAGAGCTCGTGCGGCCGCTTGCGGCCGAACTCGGCCAGGTGGACGGTGCGCAGCAGCTCGGCCACCCGCTCGCGCCGCTCGGCCCGGGGCAGCCCGCGCAGCTTCAGCGGCACCTCGACGTTGGCCTCGACGGTCAGCCACGGGAAGAGCGCCGGCTCCTGGAACATCAGCCCCGGGCTCGCGTCGCCGGCCAGCGCGATCCGTCCGCCGCTGGCCCGGTCCAGCCCCGCCACCAGGTTGAGCAGGGTGCTCTTGCCGCAGCCGGAGGCGCCGACCAGGCAGACGAACTCGCCGGGCGCGACGTCGAGGCTCACCCCGTCGAGCGCGAGGACGGCGTTCGCCCCGCGCCCGTACACCTTGGTCACTCCGGAGAGCGCGACCGTGGTGGTCGCGCTCCCCGGCGCCGTCGTGGTCGACGTCATGGCTGGGCGACCTCGGTCTTGCCCTGCGTCTTGAGCACCTCGTTCAGGTACCTCAGGTCGTAGAGGCCGTCGAGGCTGGTCGGCTGGGTCAGCTCCACCGCGACCGCGTGGTCCAGCCCGGTCTTCAGTGAGGAGGCGATGGGGTCGTTGGTGAACTCCAACGTCGGCCAGGCCTGCTTGATCAGCTTGACGTCCAGCGGCTTGCCGGTGATCTTGCCGATGTGCTCGGAGATGGCCTGCTGGGACTCGTCCGGCCTGGTGTTGACGAACTCGTTCGCGGCCACCTGCCCCTCGACCAGTTTCTTCACCACGTCGGGGTGGGCCTTGAGGAACCTGGTGCTGACGATCAGGTTGGTGATGACGAACTTCCGGTCCGGCCAGAGGTCCCGCTCGTCGACGAGGACCTTGCCGCCGGCGTTGACCAGCCGGGAGACGAACGGCTCGGGCACCCAGGCGCCGTCGATCGCACCGCTGCCGAAGGTCTCCACCGTCTGGGCGTTCTCCTGCGGGACCACCGTGACGTCGCCGCCGCCCTCCTTGGTGGTCTTCAGGCCCTTCTCCTTGAGCCAGTAGCGCAGCGCGACGTCCTGGGTGTTGCCGAGCTGCGGGGTGGCGACCTTCTTGCCGCGCAGTTGCTCCACCGAGGTGATCTCCGGCTTCACCACTAGGGCCACACCGCCGGAGGCGGCACCGGAGATCACCCGGACCGCCTCACCCTTGGACTTGGAGAAGGCGTTGACGGTCGGGTTCGGACCGATGTACGTCGCGTCGAGCGCGCCGGAGAAGACCGCCTCGATGGCGGCCGGCCCGGCGTTGAAGGTCTTGGTCTCCAGCTTGACGTCGGTGCCGAGCCGTTGGGCGAAGATGCCCTTCTCGACGCCGACCACGGCCGGAGCGTGGGTGATGTTGGGGAAGTAGCCCAGGCGCAGGCTGACCGGGCCGGAGCCGGCCTCGCTGTCGTCGCCGCACGCCGCCGTGGTCCCCGCCGTCGCCACGCCGATCACGGCGAGGGTGGCGAGGGAGACCAACCGACGGAAGGGGAGCCGTCTCATCGTCCGTCCAATCCGCAGTATTCCTACTTAGTTGGTAGGAAGAGTGGGGCAGCGGTCGGCCAGCGTCAAGACCCATCCACGATCCGGGACGGGCAGACCCTGGAATCTCGGCAATTCCCACCTGTTCGGTGGGGTTCCTGGCGTCGGACGGTCCACCGTTGGGCCACCCGTCCGGCGGCGCCGTCGCGGGCGGCGGTCGACGGCGATCCCGGCGTGGCGTGGTCGGCGACCGCTGCGGGAAGGTCGCCGGTGCCGGGGGTGCCGACGCGCTAGGGTCGATCTCGTGCCGACGCGCAGAGTCAAAATCCCCGCGACGAAATATCCGGTCGAGCGGTACACCCTCGACAACGGCTTGCGGGTGGTCCTCACCCCGGACCGCAGCGCCCCGGTGATCGGGGTCGCGGTCGTCTACGACGTGGGCATCCGCTCCGAGCCCGAGGGGCGTACCGGCTTCGCCCACCTCTTCGAGCACCTGATGTTCCAGGGCTCGGAGAACCTGGAGAAGCTGGCCCACTTCCGGCACGTCCAGGGCGCCGGCGGCACCTTCAACGGCTCCACCCACCTGGACTACACCGACTACTTCGAGACGTTGCCGAGCAACGCCCTGGAGCGGGCGCTCTTTCTCGAGGCCGACCGGATGCGCGGCCCCCGGCTGACCGAGGAGAACCTGCGCAACCAGGTCGACGTGGTCAAGGAGGAGATCCGGGTCAACGTGCTCAACCGGCCGTACGGCGGCTTCCCCTGGCTGACCCTGCCACCGGTCATGTTCGACACCTTCCCCAACGCGCACGACGGCTACGGCTCCTTCGTCGACCTGGAGTCGGCCACCGTCGCCGACGCCGCCGACTTCTTCCGCCGCTACTACGCGAGCGGCAACGCGGTGCTGGCGGTCAGCGGCGACATCGACGTCGCCGAGGCGACCACGCTGATCGAGCGGCACTTCGGCGACGTGCCGGCGCGCCCCGCACCGAAGCGGCCCGACTTCACCGAGCCGGACCTGACCGCCGAGCGGCGCGAGTCGTACACCGACCAGCTGGCCCCGCTGCCGGCGGTCGCCGGGGCCTGGCGGGTGCCCGACCCGATCGACGACTTCGCCGGCTACCTGCCCTACGTGGTGCTGGCCGAGGTGCTCACCGACGGCGACGCCTCCCGGCTGGTCGAGCGGCTGGTCCAGCGGGACCGGTCGGTCACCGGCCTCGGCGGCTACCTCGGCTTCATGGGTGACCCGTTCGACGTGCGGGACCCGACCGCGCTGCTGCTCCAGGCGCACCTGCCGCCCGGCGGGGACGTGGACAAGGTGCTGCGCACCATCGACGAGGAGGTGGACCGGCTGGCCACCGACGGGCTGACCGAGGGCGAGCTGGCGCGGACCCAGGCCAGGATGGCCACCCACCTGCTCCGGGACACCGACGCGGTGCTCGGCCGGGCGCTGCAGATGGCGGTGCTGGAACAGCAGCGTGGCGAGCCGGGCCTGCTCAACGAGCTGCCCCGGCTGGTCGGCGAGGTCACCGAGGAGCAGGTCCGGGCCGCCGCCGCGACCCTGCGGCCGGAGCGCCGCGCCGCCGTCGAGGTCATTCCCGGAGGTGCCCGATGACCGCGACCGCCCCGGCCACGCCGCGCGCGCTGCCGGCGCTCGGCCCCACCCGCAAGCTCAAGGTGCCGAAGCAGGCGGAGCGGCGGCTGGCCAACGGCCTCACCGTGATCGTGGTACGCCGTCCCGCCGTCCCCCTGGTCGAGCTGCGGCTCTGGCTGCCGTTCGGCCGTACCCACCTGGCCCGTGGCGCGCTGCTCTCGCAGACCATGCTCGCCGGCACGGAGACTCACACCGCGACCCAGATCGCCGCCGAGCTGCAGAAGGTCGGCGGTGGGCTGTCGGCCGGCATCGACCCGGATCGGCTGATGGTCTCCGGGGCCGGGCTGGTCACCGGCCTGAACCGGATGCTGGAGCTGCTGGCCGACGTGCTGACCGGGGCGACGTACCCGGCCGACTGGGTGGGCACCGAACGGGACCGGCTGATCGACCGGATCCAGGTGGCGCAGAGCCAACCGGCGCACCTGGCCCGTACGGCCCTGCTCAAGCGGATCTACGGCGGGCACCCGTACGCGGTGCAGACCCCGGAGCCCGACCAGATCCGCGCGGTGAAGCCGCCGGCGCTGCGCAAGCTGCACGCCGAGCGGGTGCATCCGGCCGAGGCGGTGCTGGTGCTGGTCGGCGACGTGCGGCCGGAGCGGGCGCTGGACGCCGCCGAGCAGGCGCTGGCGGGGTGGCGGGGCGAGACCCGCGGCGTGGACCTGCCGCCCACCCCGCCGCTGGAGCCGGGCCCGCTGCTGCTGGTGGACCGGCCGGGCTCGGTGCAGTCCTCGCTGCGCATCGCGCTGCCCGCGGTGCCGCGCACGCACCCGGACCATGCCGCCCTGCAACTGGCCAACCTGGTCTTCGGCGGCTACTTCTCCTCCCGCTGGGTGGAGAACATCCGCGAGGACAAGGGCTACACGTACGGGCCGCACTCGGCGGTGGAGCACTCGGTCGCCGGCTCGGTGCTGGTCGCCGCCGCCGAGGTGGCCACCGAGGTGACCGGCCCGGCGCTGCTGGAGACGACGTACGAGCTGGGCCGGCTCGCCTCGTTGCCGCCCAAGCCGGACGAGCTGGAGCAGGCTCGCCAGTACGCCCTCGGCACCCTCCAGCTCGGCATGTCCACGCAGGCCGGGCTCGCCTCGCTGACCAGCGCGTACGCCGGCAACGGGCTGCGGCTGGACTTCCTGGCCGAGCACGCCGCCCGGCTGGCGAAGGCGACCGCGGAGGACGTGGCGGAGGTGGCGGCCCGCTACCTCGCGCCGGCGAAGGCGGTCACCGTGGTGCTGGGCGACGCCGACCGGATCGAGGGACAGTTGGCCGCGCTGACCCCGGTGCGCCGGGAGTCGGAGTGAGCGGCGGCGAGGCGGCCCCGCCGCTGGCTCGCACCACCCTGGACCGGGCGGCGCATCGGCGTACCGACCGGGACTGGCTGGCGCAGGCCTGGCGACGGGCCCGGGTGCTGGTGCTCGACTCGACCCGGGAGGGGATGGCGCTGGTGCGTACCGACGCCAACCCGCCGGTGCTGGTGCTGCGGGACCCGGCGGAGCTGGACGGGATCTCCGACGCCGCCGCGCTCTTCCTCGGCGTGGAGCCGGACGGGGTGCCGGTCTTCGCGGTGGACGCGCCGCTGCCCGACCTGCCGGGCACCCGGCCGGTCAGCCTGCGGGAGATCGGGCACCTGCTCGGTGACCGCGACGCGGGCATCTTCACCACCGCGCTGGCGCTGGTCAACTGGCACCTCGGGCACGGCTGGTCGCCGCGCACCGGGCACCGCACGGAGGTCGACGAGGGCGGCTGGTCCCGGGTGGACGCGCAGGGTCACCGGGCCTGGCCGCGGACCGACCCGGCGATGATCGTGCTGGTGCACGACGGGGTGGACGGCCCGGACGGGCGCTGCCTGCTCGGCAACAACGCGACCTGGCCGCGCACCGCGGGGGAGCGCCGCTTCTCCTGCCTGGCCGGTTACGTCGAGCCGGGGGAGTCGGCCGAGGCGGCCGTGCTGCGCGAGGTCCGCGAGGAGGTCGGCGTCGGGGTCGAGCGGATCGAGTACGCGGGCAGCCAGTCGTGGCCGTTCCCCGGCTCGCTGATGCTCGGCTTCCTGGCCGAGGCGGACCCGGGCGAGCCGGTCCGGGTCGATCCGACCGAGATCGCGTACGCCCGCTGGTTCTCCCGCCGTGAGGTCGGCGCGGTGCTGGCCGGGCGGGCGGTGGACGCGGGCGACGGCGACCGGGTGGTCCTGCCGCCGCCCTCCTCGATCGCTCTCTTCCTCATCCACCGCTGGCTGGACGGCCACTGCTGACCCGACGCGGTCCCGGCCCGGGACCGTCGTTGCCGCGACGATCCCGGGCCGGGAACACGGACCGTCGTGGCGGATGGGGCGAGGAACGCGGCGGGGGAGCCGGTCCGACCACGGCGGACGTCGGTGGTTGTCAGGTGCCGGTGCTCTCCCACCACTGCTGGTGGACGGCGGGGGGCTCGTCGAGCGGGAGCACCTTGACCCGTTGCCGGCCGGAGCGGACCGCGCCGACGGTGGCCAGTGCCCGGGCGAGCAGCAGTGCGGCGTCGCGGTCCTCGGCGTGCACGATCTGGCGGCGGGGTTCGGGCGCCGTCGTCTCGTCGCGCAGCAGGCCACCATCGGCCCAGGCGGCGGCGATGTCGGTGTCGGCGGCGGTGCGGATGTCGGTACGAACGATCAGGAAACGCATGGCTGTCTCCGGATGGACCGCGACGGACGAGTACGCGGTGGAAGTTCCACGTCACTCTGTCGTCATGTTACGCCCGGACGCCGTCCCAGCAAGTGAAACGCGGCTATCCGTCCGGTCTCGTCCGATCATCTGATGCCTGGTCAGGACGTTCGCGCCGGTACAGACGACGAGAGGCCGCCGGCGTCGTGCCGACGGCCCCTCGCTGCGTCACCGGATCAGTTCAAGGCGAACTGTCCGTTCTTTGCGCCGCCGACGAAGCCGAGCCAGCCGGCCCGGTTGAACAGCAGCACCGGTCCGCCCGGGTCCTTGCTGTCGCGCAGCGCGACCACGGCCGGGCCGGTACCCAGCGGCGCCACCTCCACGCAGTTCGAGGTCTGACTGCGGGTGCTCTTGCGCCACGGGGCGTCGGCGAGCTGCCGGGCGGAGACGGTCTTGCGGATCTCGTTCATGGTTCTGCTCCTGCTCCTGGAACTCCGATGGGGACGAGTGACCCGCCCGGCCCCGACGGAGCTCCGGTGTGGATCACCGGTCCGTCAGGCGTCCGGAAGGTCGCCGGCGCTGGACCGGCGCCGCTGCCGGCCCAAGGGCCGGCGTGGACGGGGCTGCCGATTCGGTCAGCCGTCCCGTCGCCTCGAAGAGCCAGGAGAGGGTGTCCGATGCGGAGAGCGCCGCCGAGCATAGCCACTCGAAGGCCACTTTATAGCGATTTACCGGGTTTGCCTCGTGTGACATGACGTCGATGAAGCCGCCTTCGATCGCCAGCGTCTCCGGATCCTGCGGATCGGCGAAGCGGTAGAGCGAGAAGGCGGTGGGCGGCAGGTAGAAATCGCCGATCACCGTGTCGCGCTGCAGCAGGAGCAGCGTGACGTTCGGCAGGATGGCCAGCTCGCAGAGCTTCACCAGTTGCTCGTGCAGCACCTCCGGCGGCCCCGCCCGGCGGCCCAGCGCGGCCTCCTCCAGCACCGCCGTGTAGCGCGGACCGTCGGCCCGGTCCAGCAGCGACTGGCGGGCGAGCCGGGCGCGTACCTCGGTCTCCGGGTCCTGGCCGGCCTCGGGGTCGCCGGTCGCGGTGGCCGCCCGGTCGGCGGAGACGATCCGCAGCCGGGCGTAGCCGGGGGTCTGGAGCAGCCCGGGCACCAGCACCGGGTTGTACTCGCGGATCTCCGCGCAGCCGGCCTCGATCTCGGCCCAGCCGAGCTGCTGCTGCGTCATCACCGGGTACGACTTGCGCCAGCCGCGCATGTCGCCCGCCTCGTGGGTGATCCCGATCAGGTCGTCGCGCAGCTCCGGCTCGGCGCCGTAGAGGTCCAGCAGGAGGCGGACGTCGTCCGGGTCCGGGCGGCTGCGCCCGTTCTCCAGGCGGGACAGCTTGGACGCCGACGCCCAACCGATCCGCTCGATGACCTGGTCGCCGGTGAGCCCCGCCGCCTCGCGCAGGCGGCGCAGTTCGGTGCCGAGCCTGCGTCGGCGCAGGATCGGACTGGGTACGGCAGGAGGCACGGGTGTCCTCGTTTCGCCTCGACCGCCGCGGACGCGACGGTAACTGTATGAAATTCGCCCCCCACGGTCAGTATGGACGGCGCGACCGAGGCCGGAGGTTCCGGTGAGGGCGTGTCACGAGACAAAAAGAGGACTGTGGAAGGTGTCAGCCGTCCGGGCGACGATGACCGGGCCGGCCGCACCTCCCCTTGACGCGCCCGACCGGCGCCATCCCCGCGGAGGGACCCCCATGCGCACCGTCCTGCGCCGCCCCGACTTCCGACTGCTCTTCGGCGCGCTGCTGGCCAGCATGGCCGCCGAGTCGATCCTGCTGCTCGCGCTCGCCATCTGGGTGAAGGACCTGACCGGGTCCGACGGGCTGGCCGGCGCGACCATCTTCGCGATCATCGCCCCGATGACGCTGGCGCCGCTGGTCGGCTGGGTGGTCGACCGGTACCGCCGCCGGCCGTTCTTCATCGCCGCGAACCTGGGCACCGCGATGCTGCTCACCCCGCTCTTCACGGTCCGCGACCGGGCCGACGTCTGGATCATCTACGTGGTCGCCGCGCTGTACGGCTTGTCGTATCTCACGCTCAGTGCGACGCTCAGCGGCCTGATCCGGCAGCTGGTGCCGAGCGAGCTGCTCGCTGACGCGAACGGGGCCCTGCAGACCGTGCGGCAGGGGCTGCGGCTCGGCGGCCCGCTCGCCGGGGCGGCCGTGTACGCGGCCGTCGGCGGCTGGCTGCTCACCACCCTGGCGATGCTCGGGTTCGTCACCGCCGCCGCCGTGGTCGGGCTGCTCCGGGTGGCCGAGACCGAGCCGGCGGCGGCCGCCCTGCGCTGGCCGGCCGAGCTGGGTGCCGGGCTGCGGCACCTGGCCGGCGAGCCGGCGCTGCGGCGGGCCCTGCTCGGCTACGGGCTGGGTTCGCTGGTGATGGGCTTCAGCGAGTCGCTGATCTTCGCCTACGTCGACCAGGGGCTGGGGCGCGACGCCGCGTTCGTCGGGGTGCTGGTGACCGTGCAGGGGGTGGGCGGGCTGGTGGGCGGCCTGCTCTCACCCGCCGTGGTCCGCCGCACCGGCGAGGTCGGTGCGCTCGCCGCCGGGGTGACCTTCTTCGGCCCGGCCGCGCTGGCGCTGGCCTGGCCGGACCTGCGGCTCGGGGTGCTGGCGCTGCTGCTGGCCGGGGTCTCGCTGCCGCTGACCATGGTGGGGCTCGCCACCCTGATCCAGCGGCGCACCCCGCCCCGGCTGCTGGGCCGGGTCACCGCCGCGTCCGAGGCGCTGGTCAGCGGGCCGCAGGCGTGCTCCATCGGGGCGGGTGCGCTGCTCGTCGGGGTGTTCGACTACCGACTGCTCTTCGTCCTGGTCGGGCTGGTCACGACCGCCGCCGGCGCGTGGCTCTGGCGCGGCCGGCGGCTCTCCCCGCCGCCCGGGATCGCCGCCCACCTGCCGTCTCCCCGCCGCCCGCACCCGGCGGAACAC
>NZ_JBPQTL010000105.1:0-19385 GCF_051386295.1 Micromonospora sp. URMC 105
CCCCCCCCCCCCCCCCCCCCCCCCCCCGCCCCGGGTGCCGCCCCACACGGCACCCGGGGCCCGCGTCGGCTTGCGGCGCCCCGGCGGGTCCGGGGCGGCGTGCAGGTCCCGCCGCTCAGGGAGCCGGATCGCCCGCCACGCCGGGGGTACGACGAGCCTTGCGCCCGGCCTCGTACGCGGCCCGGGCGGTCCGCACCTGCGCGACGGTGGAGACCTCGGCGACCGGTACGTCCCACCAGGCCCCGCCGTCCGGGCCCGCCTCGAACGGGTCGGTCTCGACGTGCACGACGGTGGTGCGGTCCGCCGCCCGGGCGGTCGCCAGCGCGGCCCGCAGCTGGGCCGTGGTGGTCACCCGGATCAGGTCCGCGCCGAGGCTCGCCGCGTTGGCGCCCAGGTCGACCGGGAGCCGGCCGCCGGTCCGGTCCCGGTAGGCGGTGCCGAGGCGCTGCGCGCCGACGCTCTCGGAGAGCCGGCCGATCGAGGCGAAGCCCTGGTTGTCCACCAGCACCACGACCAGCTTCACGCCTTCGGCCACCGCGGTGGCCAGCTCGGTCGGCAGCATCAGGTAGGAGCCGTCGCCGACCAGCACGAAGACCTCGCGGTCCGGCGCGGCCAGCTTCACCCCGATCCCGCCCGGGATCTCGTAGCCCATGCACGAGTAGCCGTACTCGACGTGGTAGCTCTTCGGGTCGGCGCTGCGCCACAGCCGGTGCAGGTCGCCGGGCATCGACCCGGCGGCGCAGACCACCACGTCGCGCGGTCCGGCGGCGTCGTTGACCGCGCCGATCACGGCGGTCTGGGTGGGCCGCGCGTCGGGCTCGGCGTGCCGGGCCCGGTCCGCCACGGCCGTCCACCGCGCGGTCAGCTCCGCCACCGCCGCCCGGTACGCCGCGCCGGTGCCCCAGCCCGCGCACGCCGCGTCGAGCGCCGTCAGGCTCTCCCGGGCGTCCCCGACGACCTGCAGGCCGGAGAGCTTCGCGGCGTCGAAGCCGGTGACGTTGAGGTTGACGAACCGGGCGTCCGCGCCGAAAAGGGTGCCGGAGGCGGTGGTGAAGTCGCTGTAGCGGGTGCCGACCCCGATCACCAGGTCGGCGGCGGCGGCGATCTCGTTGGCGGCGGTGGTGCCGGTGACCCCGACGGCACCGAGCGCCAGCGGGTGCCCGTGCGGCAGGGCACCCGTGCCGGCCTGCGTCTCGGCGACCGGCACGCCGTGTTCCTCGGCGAAGCGGCGCAGCGCGTCGCCCGCCCCGCTGTAGATCACCCCGCCGCCGGCCACCATCAGCGGCCGGCGCGCCGCGGTGACGGCCCGGGCGGCCCGGGCGACGGCCGAGGCGTCCGGGCGGGGCCGGGGCACGTGCCAGGTTCGTTCGGTGAACAGCTCCGCCGGCCAGTCGTACGCCTCGGCCTGCACGTCCTGCGGCAGGGCGAGGGTGACCGCGCCGGTCTCCGCCGGATCGGTCAGCACCCGCATCGCGGCCAGCAGCGCCGCCGGCAACTGCTCCGGGCGGTTGATCCGGTCCCAGTAGCGCGAGACCGGCCGCAGCGCGTCGGTGACGCTGACGTCGTACGAGCGCGGGTCCTCCAGCTCCTGCAGCACCGGGTTGGCCACCCGGGTGGCGAAGATGTCGCCGGGGAGCAGCAGCACCGGCAGCCGGTTGACGGTGGCGCCGGCCGCCCCGGTGACCAGGTTGGTCGCGCCGGGGCCGATGGAGGTGGTGCAGGCCAGGGTGCTGAGCCGGTCGGTCATCCGGGCGTACGCCGCGGCGGTGTGCACCATGCCCTGCTCGGTGCGGCACAGGTGGTACGGCAGCTCCGCGCCGGCCGGACCGGCCAGCGCCTCCCCGATCCCGGCGACGTTGCCGTGACCGAAGATGCCGAAGCACGCCGGGATCAGCCGCCGCCGCACCCCGTCGCGTTCTGAGAACTGCCGGGCGAGGAAGGTCACCAGCGCCTGCGCCACCGTCAGCCGGGGCATCACGCCTCCCGCGTCGTCGGGCCGGTCAGCGGCAGCCGCGGGTCGACCGGCTGCTGCGCCCAGCCGTCCCGGATCCAGTGGTGCCGAGGATCGTCCACACAGGCCATCGTCCGCGCCGGGGCGGGACCGGCCAGCACGTTGAGGTAGTACAGGTGGTACCCGGGCGCGGCCATCGACGGGCCGTGGTAGCCGTACGGGACGAGCACCACGTCCCCGCCGCGCACCTCGGCGAGCACGTCGATCGGCCGCCGGGTGGTGCCGTAGACGCGCTGGTACCCGACCGGGCCGCCGGCGTCTCCGGGCTCCCCGCCGGCGACCTCGAAGTAGTAGATCTCCTCCAGCTCCGCCTCGGCCCGCCCGTCGTCGTGGGTCCGGTCCTCCTCGTGCTTGTGCGGCGGGTAGGACGACCAGTTGCCGCCGGGGGTTAGCACCTCCACGGCGACCAGCCGGTCGCAGTCGAAGGCCTCCGGGGCGCAGAAGTTGTTCACCTGTCGGCTGGCCGGTCCCGCGCCGCGCAGCTCGACCGGCACGTCCCGGGCGGCAGCGTAGCGCGGTGAGAGCCGGCGGGTGGCGCGGGCCGACGGCAGGGCGAAACGGCCCTCGCCCCGCACCGTCACCGTCGCGTCGCGGGGCAGGTAGGCGAAGTCGGTGACCGCGGCGAAGACCGACGGACGGCCGGCCAGGGTGAGCCGTACCCCGTCGCAGTGCACGGTCGCGGCGCCGGCCAGCGGCAGGACCAGCATCTCCTCGTCGCCGGTGTCGAAGGTGACCGCGCCGCCGGCGGGCAGGGTGAGCACCCGCAGGCCGGCGTAGCGCCAGCCGGCCCGCTCGGGGGTGACCTCCAGCGCCCAGGGCGCCCGGGCGGTCGTACCCCAGGGCAGGTGCGCCTCGGCGGCGCTCACGCGCCCTGCCCGGCGGGCAGCAGCGACCCGGCCAGGTCCACCGCGGCGGCCACGTCGTCGTCGGGTGGGTAGAGCAGCGCCCGGCCGACCACCAGGCCGCGCACGCCGGGCAGCCGCAACGCCCGGGCCCACCGCGCGTACACCGCGTCCGGCGCCTCCACCGGGTCGCCGCCGAGCAGCAGGACCGGCAGGGTGGTCGCGGCGACGACCCGCTCCATCTCGTCGATCGCCGGCAGCTTCAACCAGGTGTACGCGGAGGTGGCGCCGAGCGCCTGGCCGACGCTGACGCCCTTGATCACGGCTTCGGGGCGCAGGTCGGCGTGCACCCGGCCGCCGGTGCGGGCCACCCAGAGCGGCTCGACGAGGGCGACCGTCCGGTGGGCCGCCAGCGCGGTGACCGCCCGGGCGCAGGCCTGCAGGGTCGGGGCGGTGCCCGGGTCGTCCGGGTCGATGCGGCAGAGCATCTTGCCGCCGTCGTAACGCATCGCGGCGATGCTGTCGGCGTCGTACGCGGTGAACCGGTCGTCGAGTTCGAAGGTGGCGCCGGAGAGGCCGCCGCGGTTCATCGAGCCGATGGCCAGGCGGTCCTCCAGGGCGCCGAGCAGCAGCAGGTCCTCCAGGATGTCCGGGGTGCCGAGCACCCCGTCGACGCCGGGCCGGGACAGCGCCAGGCGCAGCCGGTCGAGCAGGTCGGCGCGCCCGGCCATGGCCATCGGCCGGTCCCGGACGCCGAGGGCACCGCGGGCGGGGTGGTCGGCGGCGATGATGAACAGCGGTCGCCCGTGGTCGGGCCAGGTTCGGCGGGTCCGCCCGGCGGCGGCCTCGGCGATCGCCTGTGGCCGGTGGGCGCGGGTGAGGGTCAGCGCGTCGTACTCGGTGCTCACCGGTCTTCTCCTCCCACGGCGGCGGTCGACGACGCCGGTTCCGACTGGACGGCTCGGGCCAGCGCCGCGGTCTCGGCGAGATCGGGCATGGCGGCGGAACAGGCCAGGCGGGAGGCGACGATGGCGCCGGCGGCGTTGGCGAAGCGCAGCGTCCGCTCCAGCGGCCAGTCGCGCAGCAGCCCCAGGCAGAGCGCGCCGCCGAACGCGTCGCCGGCGCCGAGGCCGTTCACCACCGTCACCGGCACCGGCGGTACCCGGACGGTCTCGGTGCGGGTACGGGCCAGCACCCCGGCCGGGCCGAGCTTCACCACCGCCAGCTCGGGCCCGCGGTCGAGCAGCAGCCCGGCGGCCCGCTCGGCATCCCGGGTGCCGACGGCGATCTCCACCTCGTCGAGGTTGCCGACCGCCACGGTGACCTGCGGCAGCGCCTCGGCGACCGCGGCGGTGGCCGCCGCCGGGCCGGCCCAGAACATCGGCCGGTAGTCCAGGTCGAGCACGGTGTGCCGGCGCCCGGCGCGGACGGCCAGCGCGGCGGCGTGGGCGTCCCGGCTCGGCTGCTGGCACAGACCGGTGCCGGTGAGCCAGAAGACCCGGGCCGCGGCGATCGCGTCGGCGTCCAGCTCCTCCGGGCGGATCTGCAGGTCGGGGGCGGTCGGCGTGCGGTAGAACCAGAGCGGGAAGTCGTCCGGCGGGAAGATCTCGCAGAAGGTCACCGGGGTGGGCAGGTTGTCGACCGGGTGGACCTGGCTGTCGTCGACGCCGAAGTCGCGCAGCGCCCGGTGCACGTACGCGCCGAACGCGTCGGCGCCGGTACGGGTGATCACGCCGGCGCGCAGCCCCTGCCGGCTCGCGGCGACGGCCACATTGGTGGGACTGCCGCCGAGGAACTTGCCGAACGTCTCGACCTCGGCCAGCGGCGTGCCGATCTGCAACGGATAGATGTCCACCCCGACCCGGCCGATGGTGAGCACATCGAGCATGCGGCGTCCTTCGCTCCGGCCGGCGACGCCGTGCCCCGCCGACACTGTCCCTGATTGGTAACAGCGCTCTACGAGTTCTGTCAATGTGTTGTCATGACATCCGCCCTCTGCGAGCGGTGACCGCTTGGGTACAGTGGCGCCCATCATCGTGCCCCGAGATCCCGCGCGTGCCCAGCGAGGAGGTGCCGTGACCGGCCCCGAGATCGCGGTCGACCGGAGCAGCCCGGTCCCGCTCTACTTTCAGGTCGCGGAGCAGTTCGCCGCGGCGATCCAGCGCGGCGACCTGGCGCCCGGCGACCGCCTCGACAGCGAGTTGCAGCTCGCCGACCGGCTCGGGCTGTCCCGCCCGACCGTGCGACAGGCGATCCAGCACCTGGTCGACAAGGGACTGATCGTGCGCCGCCGCGGGGTGGGCACCCAGGTGGTGCGCGGCGAGGTGCGCCGGGCGGTGGAGCTGACCAGTCTCCACGACGACCTCCTGCGCGCCGGCCAGGCGCCGTCGACCTCGGTGCTCGAACTGGCCACCGTGGCCTGCCCGCCCGAGGTCGCCACGGCGCTCGGCGTACCGGCCGGCGGCGAGGTGCAGCACCTGCGCCGGCTGCGGTTCTCCGACGGCGAACCCCTCGCCGTGATGGAGAACTGGCTCCCGCCCGACGTGGTGCGGCTGAGCATGGACGCGCTGCAGGCCAAGGGCCTGTACGCGATCCTGCGCGCCGCCGGCATGCGCATCCGCGGTGCCCACCAGCGGATCGGCGCGCGGGCGGCGACCGCCGCCGAGGCGCAGATGCTCGGCGAGCGGCGGGGCGCGCCGCTGCTGACCATGACCCGCACCGCGTACGACGACCAGGGCCGGTACGTGGAGCACGGCGCGCACATCTACCGGGCCAGCCGTTACTCGCTCGAGGTGACCGTCGCCGAGCGGTGACGGTGGATGTTTCGCGCTCATTTCAGTGACAGGTATTTACGTCGTCAAGCTGTCATGACATTGTGGCCGCAAGCACCGCCGGCGGCGGACGTGCGGCCGGCGGGCGACCCGCGAGTCTCTTCGAAGTCTCCTTGCGAAGGGAAGCAGCCCATGACATCCAAGCCGAGACACGCAGCGGGCGTGCTCGCCGCGTTCACCGCCGTCGCCCTCGCCGTCACCGCCTGCGGCGACTCGTCCGAGCCCGCCGGCAAGGACGCCAAGAACATCACCCTCACCATCTCCGCCAACTCCATCGTGGGCGGCAAGAACTCCGCCGGCGCCGAGTGGATCGAGAAGTGGGTCATCCCCAAGTTCGTCGAGGCGCAGAAGGCCAAGGGCGTCACCGCCAAGGTCACCTTCGTGCCCAGCGGCGTCGACGACGAGCAGTACAAGACCAAGCTGGCCCTGGACCTGCGCTCCAAGGGCGGCGCCGACGTCGTCGCCGTGGACGGCATCTGGGTCGGCGAGTTCGTCCAGGCCGGTTACCTCAAGCCACTGTCCGAGGTGGCCGGTGGCCAGGCCGACTCCTGGGAGGGCTGGTCGCAGATCCCGGAGACCGTGCAGGGCCTCGGCAGCTTCGAGGACAAGCGCTACGGCATCCCGCTGGGCACCGACGGCCGGGTCCTCTACTACAACAAGAAGCTCTTCGCCCAGGCCGGCCTGCCCGCCGACTGGCAGCCGAAGAGCTGGCAGGAGATCCTCGACGCCGGCGCCAAGCTCAAGGCGCTGCCCGGGGTCACGCCGATCCAGATCAACGCCGGCACCGCGATGGGCGAGGCGACCTCGATGCAGGGCGCGCTGCCGCTGCTGGCCGGCGCCGGCGGGGAGATCTACAAGGACGGCAAGTGGGCCGGCGCCAGCCAGCCGGTCAAGGAAGTGCTCGACTTCTACACCAAGGTCTACGGCGGCGGCCTGGGCGACCCCAAGCTGCAGCAGGAGGCGAAGGGACGCGACAAGTCCTTCGCCGAGTTCGCGGCCGGCAAGATCGGCATCCTGGCCGAGGGCGACTACTTCTGGCGCAGCGTCATCAACCCGAGCACCGGCATCGCCAAGATGGCCGACCGGAACACCACCGTCGGGTTCGCGATGATCCCCGCCAAGCAGCCCGGCGCCGGCATCCGCGGGCAGGACTTCGTCAGCATGTCCGGCGGCGGGGTGCGGGTGCTGAACCCGAACTCCAAGTTCCCGTCCCAGGCCTGGGAGCTGCTGGCCTTCATGCACTCGGCGGAGGCGGTCAAGGCCGAACTCGCCGGCGAGGCACGGATCACCGCGCGGATGGACGTCAACAAGGAGGTCCTCGCGGGCGACCCGATGCTGAGCTTCGTCACCGAGAAGGTGCTGCCGGTGACCGCGTACCGGCCGCCGCTGGCGGTGTACCCGCAGGTGTCGGTGGCGCTGCAGGAGGCGACCGCCGCCGCGGCGTCGGGCACGAGCGCCGACGAGGCGGCCGGCGCGTACCAGAAGAAGGTCGAAGGGATCGTCGGTGGCCCGGGTAACGTCACCTCCTGACCAGGTGGTGGAGGGGAGGCGCCCGGAGACGGGCGCCTCCCCGGCCCCCGACGCCGCCGGCCTGGGCCGGGCCCGGGCCACCGGGTTCCTGGTGCCCAGCATGGTGCTGATCCTGCTCTTCCTGGTGGTGCCCGCCGCCTGGACGATCTACCTGGGTGTCACCAACTACCGGCTGACCGGCCTGGCCGCCGCCAACCCGGAGATCGTCGGGCTGGACAACTACACCCGCGCCCTGGGCGACGAGCGGTTCACCAACTCGCTGGTGCTGACCCTGCAGTTCGTGCTCGGCTCGGCGGTCATCGGCCAGGCCGGGCTCGGGTTCGCCATCGCCTTCGCGCTGCGCGACCGCCGCGGCCCGCTGCGCCGGGTCGTCGAGGCGTTCGTCCTGCTCTCCTGGATCCTGCCCAGCTCGGTGGTGGCCTTCCTCTGGATCGCCCTGCTCGACCGCGACGGCGGCACCCTGAACACGCTGCTCGGCATCCCGGGCACCGCCTGGCTGCTCGACCATCCGATGCTGTCGATCATCATCTTCAACACCTGGCGCGGCACCGCTTTCTCGATGATGCTCTACGCCGCCGCCCTGGAGAACGTGCCCCGCTCCCACCTGGAGACCGCCCGGCTGGCCGGCGCGTCCACCTGGCAGCAACTGCGCGACGTGGTCTTCCCCCGCATCCGCGGGCACGTGCTGACGAACCTGCTGCTGATCAGCCTCTGGACGTTCAACGACTTCGCGCCGTTCCTGATCACCGCCGGCGGCCCGGAGCAACGCTCGGAGATCCTGCCGGTCTACGTCTACAAGGTGGCGCTCTCCGGCGGCGAGCTGGGCTTCGGCGCCGCGATCTCGTTCGTCATGCTGCTGATCAACCTGGTCATCGCGCTGGTCTACCTGCGCCTGCTGGGCCGGCGGAAGGAGGCGGCATGAGCAGCGCGACCACCACGGCACCCGCGCCGGCCACCGATCCGAAGGCCGGCAGCGAAGCCGTCCGGCACCTGCTCGGCCGGATCGCCCGCTACGTCTTCCTCTGCACCGTCCTCGCGTTCTTCGCGCTGCCGCTGCTCTGGCTGGCGACCGCCCCGTTCGACGACACCCCGACCATCACCGCGTCGCTGCCGCAGTTCACCCTGGACAACTTCCGCACCCTGCTGGACAACCCGTACGCGCTCAGCTCGCTGCTCAACTCCGTCTACCTGGCCGGCGGCACCGCGGCGCTGGTGGTGACGTTCGGCGCGCTGGCCGCGTACGCGCTGAGCCGGGTCCGGGTGCCCGGCCGCGACGCGCTGCTCTACGGGCTGCTGCTGCTCTCGTCGATCGTGACCGGCACGGCCACCATGGTGCCGCTGTTCGAGCTGGCGTTCCGGCTCAACCTGATCGACTCCCGGCTCGGCGTGATCCTGATCCTCACCGGCGGGCTGCTGCCCGCGGCGATCTTCATCCTGAAGGACTTCATGGACGCCACCCCGACGTCCTACGAGGAGTCCGCGCGGGTCTTCGGCGCCAGCCCGTTGCAGATCATGCGGCACATCGTGGTGCCGGTGGTCCGCCCCGGCCTGGCCACCGTCGGGGTGTGGGCGGTCGCCAACGTCTGGGGCAACTTCCTGGTGCCGTTCCTGCTGCTGCGCGGCCCGGAGAAGGCCCCCGCCGCGGTGATCATGTACACCCTCTACACCGAGGGCGGGCAGGCCGACCTGCGGCTGCTCTCCACCTTCTCGCTGCTCTACTCGCTGCCGGTGGCGCTCATGTTCGTCTTCGTCAGCAGCCGGTACGGATTCCGCTTCCACGGAGGGATCAAGCGCTGATGTCCGCCATCACCATGCGCGACCTGACCAAGGTCTACCCCAACGGGGTGCGGGCCCTGGACGCCCTCGACCTGGAGATCGCCGACGGGGAGTTCTTCGCGCTGCTCGGCCCGTCCGGCTGCGGCAAGACCACCCTGCTGCGCACCATCGCCGGGCTGGAGGTGGCCTCCGGCGGCAGCGTACGCATCGGCGAGCGCACCGTCACCGACCTGCCGCCCGGGAAGCGGGACGTGGCGATGGTCTTCCAGGACTACGCGCTCTTCCCGCACATGACCGTGCAGGAGAACATCGCGTACCCGCTGCGGATCAAGAAGGTGGACCGCCGGGGCCGCGCGGAGAAGGCGGCCGAGACCGCCGACGAGCTGGGCCTGTCCGCGCTGCTGCACCGCCGGCCGGGGCAGCTCTCCGGCGGTCAGCAGCAGCGGGTCGCGCTGGCCCGGGCGATGGCCTGCCACCCGCAGGTCTTCCTCCTCGACGAGCCGCTGTCCAACCTCGACGCCCGGCTGCGGCTGGAGGCGCGTACCTTCCTCAAGCGGCTGCAACGCGAACTGGGCGTCACCACCGTCTTCGTCACCCACGACCAGGCCGAGGCGCTCGCGCTCGCCGACCGGATCGCCGTGATGGAGGGCGGCCGGATCCGGCAGGTCGGCACGCCGACCGAGGTGTTCCGCCGGCCCGCCAACACCTTCGTCGCCGGGTTCATCGGCTCCACCCCGATGAACCTGGTCGACGCCGAGGTGCAGGACGGCGAACTGGCCGTCGCCGGGGCGCGGCTGCCGATCCCCGACGACCTCCGGTGCCGGGTCGACGCCGGCGAGAAGCTCGTCTACGGGGTACGGCCCGAGTACCTGGACTACTCGGCGGAGCCGGTGCCGGGGGCGCTGAGCGGGCAGGTGGTCGTGGTGGAGAACCTCGGCAGCTTCTCGCTGGTCTCCCTCGACGTGGCCGGCGGAGGCGCCGCCGCGGTGGCGGGGACCAGCGTCCAGGTTGTCGTGGCGGAGGGGCGCGAACCCGCACCCGGCGACACCGGCTGGGTGGTGCCCCGGCCCGGCCGGTCACTGCTCTATCGCGACGGCGAGCTGGTCAGCGGCGCGGCGACGGCCGTGCCCGCGGCGCGTACCGGCACGGAGCGGTGAGCCATGGTGGTGCACCGGGGCAGGTGGACGCCGGCGGACCGCGCCGAGAACGTGCTGCGGCCGCTGCCGGTCACCGTGCCGCCGGGCACCGCCGCGCTCACCGTCCGGCTCGACTATCCCCGGCAGGCCGGGGTGCTCGACCTCGGCTGCGTCGGGCCGGCCGGTTTCCGGGGCTGGTCGGGTGGCGCCCGCGACGGCTACACGGTGGCCGCCGACTGGGCCACCCCCGGCTACCTGCCGGGTGAGCTGGAGCCCGGTGAGTGGCAGGTCCTGCTCCGGCTGCACCGGATCCCGCCGGAGGGCCTCGACTACGAGGTCACCGCCACCACCAGCACCACCCGGCCGGACGCCCCGACGCCGCCACCGGCGCCACCGCGCCCCGAGCGCCCGCCGCGCCGCGCCCTGCCCGAGGTGGCCGGCCGGCGCTGGATCGCCGGGGACCTGCACGCGCACACCGTGCACAGCGACGGCGCGGGCACCATCGACGAACTGGCCGCCCTGGCCGCGGCCCGGGGCCTGGACTTCCTCGCCGTCACCGACCACAACACCGTCAGCCACCACCCGTCGCTGCCGGCCGCCTCGGCCCGGTACGGGCTGACCCTGCTGCCCGGGCAGGAGGTGACCACCGACCGGGGGCACGCCAACGTGTTCGGCCCGGTCGGCTGGGTCGACTTCCGGCAGCCGCCCGACGACTGGCTGGCCACCGCGGAGCGGGCTGGCGGCGTGATGTCGGTCAACCACCCCCTCGGCGGGGACTGCGCGTGGCGGCAGCCGCTGACCAGGCGTACCCGGCTGGCCGAGGTGTGGCACTCCGGCTGGTGGGACCGGACCTGGGGCGCCCCGCTGGCCTGGGCGCGGGCCTGGCGCCCGGACGTGGTGCCGGTCGGCGGCAGCGACTTCCACCGACCCGGCGACGACGCACCGCCCGGCTCCCCCACCACCTGGCTGCTGGTCGACGCCGACCGCGAGCCGGCGGACGCCGTGCTCGACGCGCTGCGGGCCGGGCGTACCGCCGTGTCCGCCGGTCCCGACGCGCCGCTGCTGCTGCGCCTCGGCGACGAACTGCTCGCCCTGGACGCCGACGGCCTGCTGCTCGGCTGTCCCGACGGCAGCCACCGCGTCGTGACCGGCGACCGGTGCCTCCTCCCGGCCGGCGACGGCCTGCACGTCCTGGAGTCCCACCGCATGGAGGTGATCGCACTGTGCAGCTGAGCGGACGCACCCGGGTGGCCGGCGCACCGGTCAACCACGGCATCTACCGGCCCGACGACCGGCTCCTCGGCCCGGACGACCTGCTGGCGGCCCTGTCCCGCGACGGATACGACGGGGTGGACTCCGGACCGATCGGCTACCTCGGCACCGGCGCGGCGCTGGCCGGCCGGCTCGGGGCGACCGGCATCGGGCTCGCCGGTGGCTGGGTCGACCTGCGCTACACCGACCCGGACGGCTTCGGCGCGGACCTGGTCCAGCTCGACGCGGCGCTGGACGTGTTCACCGCCGTACCGGTCGACGATCCCCGGTTCGCGCCCCGGCCCACCCTGGCCTGCCCGGGCAACCCCGGACGGATGGCCCGGCCCGGCACCCCGCCCGACCTGACCTCGGTGCTGCCGGCCACCGCCTGGCCGGAGTTCGCGGCCCGGGTGCAGCAGGCCGCCGACCGGTGCCGGGACCGGGGCCTGGAACCGGTGTTCCACTACCACCTCGGCACCGACGTGGAGACCGAGGCCGAGGCCGACCGGCTGCTCGAACTGACCGACATCGCGGTCTGCCTGGACACCGGGCACCTGCTGCTGGCCGGCGGGGACCCGGTCGCGGCGGTCAGCCGGTGGGCCGGCCGGATCGGGCAGGTGCACCTGAAGGACGCCGACCTGGCCGTCCACGAGCGGGTCCGGGCGGCCGGCGGTGGCCTCGCCGACGTGGTCGCCGCCGGCGGTTTCTGCACGCTGGGCACCGGTGACGTCGACTTCGCCGGGGTGCTGGCCAACCTCGACGCGATCGGCTACACCGGCTGGCTGGTGATCGAACAGGACGCACCGGCACAGGGACGGGACCTCGACCGGACGCTGGCCGACCAGCACGCCAACCGCCGTTGGCTGGCGGAGGCGCTGCGATGACCGAACCCGGCAAGCGGATCCGGATTGCGGTCGCCGGACTGGGCGTCATCGCCCGTACGGTGCACCTGCCGCTGCTGCAACGCCGCGCGGACCTGTTCGAGATCGTCGCGCTGGGCGACCTCTCCCCGGCCCGGGTGGCCGAGCTGGGCGGCCGGTACGGCGTCGAGCCCGGCCGCCGGTACACCGACGCCGCCGCGATGCCGGCCGACGGCGGGTACGACGCGCTGCTGCTGGCGACCTCCGGCTCGCACGGTGAGCTGGCCGCGGCGGCGCTGCGCGCGGGCCTGCCGGTGCTCTGCGAGAAGCCGCTGGCCTACACGCTGGCGGAGGCGGCCCGCCTCACCGAGCTGAGCGGCAGCGCGCCCGCGCTGATGGTCGGCTACATGAAGCAGTACGACCCGGCGGTGGCCGAGGCCGTCCGCCTGCTCGACGAGTGGGGCGGCGCCGAGCGGGTCCACGCGGTGGAGGTGACCGTGCTGCACGCCGGCGGCGACGGGCAGCTCGCCTTCGCCAACCTGCCGCCGGCCCCCACCGACGTGCCGCCCGGGGCGGTGGCCCGGCTGCGCGCCGCGGACGCCGCGCTGCTCGACGCCGCGGTCGGCGCCGACCCCGGCGCGCGCACCCTCTACCAGATCCTGATCAACAGCATCTCCCACGACCTGTCCCTGCTGCGGCTCTTCACCGGGGCACCGGCCACCGTGGAGCACGTCGCGACCTGGCCGCTGGCGACGGACGGGCCGGCGGAGCCGTCGGTGGAGATCAGCGGGCGGCTGCCGGGCGGGGCCCGCTACGGCATCCGCTGGCTCAACCTGCCCGACTACCCGGCCTACCGGGAGACGGTGACCCTGCACCACGCCCGGGGATCGCTGGAGCTGGTGTTCCCGTCGCCGTACCTGCTCAACGCGCCCACCACGCTGACCGTGGTGGAGTCGCACGCAGGCGGCGAGCGGCGGGCGGCGTTCCGGTCGGTGACCGAGGCGTTCGAGCAGGAGCTGGTCGCCTTCCACGCGATGGTCACCGCGGGCGCGCCACCGCTGACCGGGATCGCCGAGGGCGCGAGCGACGTACGGACCAGCCAACAGGTGGTGCGCCGCTTCGGTGAGCTGACCGGGGCGGCGATCGGCGGAGAGGCGGCCAGCTCATGACACGACCGACCGACATCATCGTGGTGCCGCACACGCACTGGGACCGGGAGTGGTACGAGCCGTTCCAGCGGTTCCGGCTGCGGCTGGTGGCGCTGCTCGACGACGTGTTCGACCGGATGGAGGGTGACGAGCGGCAGCGGTTCACCCTCGACGGGCAGCTCGCCGCGGTGGACGACTACCTGGAGGTCCGCCCGGAGCGGCGCGAGCAGGTGATCGCCCTGGTCCGGGCCGGCCGGCTGGCGGTCGGGCCGTGGCAGATCCTGCTCGACGAGTTCCTCTGCTCCGGCGAGAACATCGTCCGCAACCTGGAACGCGGGCTGACGCGCAGCGCCGAGCTGGGCGGTGCCATGCCGGTCGGCTACCTGCCCGACATGTTCGGCCACGTCGCCCAGATGCCGCAGCTCCTGGCCGGGGCCGGGCTGGCGCACGCCTGCGTGTTCCGCGGCGTACCCGACCGGGTCCGCAGCCACGCGTTCGCCTGGCAGGCCCCGGACGGCACCACGGTCCGCACCGAGTACCTGCCCGGCGGGTACGGCAACGCCGCCGGTCTGCTGGACGGCGCCGCGCTGGTCACCCGACGCGCCGCCGACCTGGCCGCCCGGCTCGGCGGCTGGCGGCCCGAGGGCGCCGACGGACCGGTCCTCGCCATGTACGGCACCGACCACGCGGCGCCCGCCCCGGACGCTCCCGACCTGCTGGCCGCCGCGGACCTCGACGGCACCCGGCTGCGGCTCGGCACCCTCGCCGAGTACTTCGCCACCCAGCCGACCACGGTGGCCGGACTGCCCACCGTACGCGGGGAGCTGCGCTCGCACGCCCGGGCGAACATCCTGCCCGGCGTGATCTCCGTACGCGCCCATCTGAAGCAGGCGATGGGTCGCGCCGAGCGCCGGGTCGAGCGGTACGCCGAACCCCTCGCCGCGCTCTGGCACGACCCGTCGGTGCAGCGCTTCCTGGACATGGCGTGGACCCGGCTGATCGACGCGAGCTGCCACGACTCGGTGACCGGGTGCGGCTGCGACGAGACCGCCGAGCAGGTGGCCGCCCGGCTGGCCGAGGCCGACCAGCTCGGCCGGGCGGTCTGTGACCTGGTGGGTGCCCGGCTGGCCGCCGCCGTGCCGCGCGACGGGTACCTGGTGTTCAACCCCAGCCCGGCCGCCCGGACCGCGCTGGTACGCCTCGACGTCGAGGCGCCCGACGGCGCGGTGAAGGTGACCGGCGCGGACGGCACGACGCGCCTGGCGCAGGTCCTCGACCGGGCCCCGACGCTGCTCGCCGACGACGTGGTGCCGGCCGCCGGCCTGCCCGCCGTGCTCACCCGGGTCCACGGCCGGGAGCTGTACGGCCAGGAGGTCACCCGATGGTCGGTGTCGCCGGCGGACGCCACCCTCACCTTCGAGGTGGCCCGGCACGGCGACCCCGCCTTCGACGTGGAGGACGTCAAGCTGGCGTTGGCCGGAGCGGGGCAGCCGGAGCGGTGGCGGGTCCGCATCGTCGCCGCGCCCCGGCTGAGCGTCGCCGCGCTGGTCGACGTGCCCGCCCTCGGTCACACCGCGATCCGCCCGGTGCCGGCCGGCGCGGCGCTCGGCACCGACGCGGACGCCGCGCTGCCGGCCGGCGGGGCCGCACTCCCCCGGCCGGTCACCGTCGCCGACCGGAGCCTGGACAACGGGCTGCTCCGCGTCGACGTCGCCGAGGACGGCACGCTGCGGCTGGCCACCCCGGACGGCGTGGTGGTGGACGGGGTGGGCCGGATCGTCGACGGCGGCGACGTGGGCGACAGCTACAACTACGCCCCGCCGGCCGCCGACGAGCTGGTCGACAAGCCCCGCGCGGTACGCACGGTGGTGCGGCACACCGGCCCGCTGGTCGCCGTCGTCGACGTGGTGCGCGAGTACCGCTGGCCGGTGGCGGCCGACGTGGACGCCGGCTGTCGCGTAGTGGACCGGGAGCCGGTGGTGGTCACCACCCGGGTCGAGCTGCGCGCGGGCGAGCGCTTCGCCCGGCTGCGCGTCGCGTTCGACAACCGCTGCGACGACCACCGGGTCCGGCTGCACCTGCCGCTGCCGTCCCCGGCCCGCGCGTCGTACGCCGAGGGCCAGTTCGCGGTGGTGGAGCGCGGGCTGACCGCGGAGGGCGGCGGCGGCGAGGTGCCGCTGCCGACGTTCCCGGCGTCCGGGTTCGTGGCCGCCGGCGGGCCGGAGGGCGCGCTGGCGGTGCTGCTGACCCAGCCCACCGAGTACGAGCTGACAGACGCCGGCCGCGAGCTGGCGGTGACGGTGCTGCGGTCGATCGGGATGCTGTCGCGCAACCGGCACGCCCTGCGCGACGAGCCGGCCGGCCCGCAGCTGCCCACCCCGATGGCGCAGTGCCGGGGCGAGCGGACCGTCGAGCTGGCGGTACTGCCGTTCCGGGGCGAGTGGCACGCGGCGGGGGTGACCGAGGCGGCCGAGGCGTACCGGCACGAGCTGCTGGCCTTCGCCGGCACCGGGCAGCCGTCCACCGCGCTGCCGGACCCGGCCACCGGACTCGCCGTGACCGGCCCGGGGGTCGTGCTCACCAGCGTCCGGGACCGGCAGGGCCGGGTGGAGGTACGGGTGGTGGCCGAGACCCCCACCGGCACCGACGCGGTGATCGGGGCCGGGCGGGCGGTCCGGGGAGCCTGGCGGGCCGACCTGCTCGGCCGGCCGGGTGACCCGCTGACCGTCGGCGCCGACGGGCTGGTCCGGCTGCCGTTGCGCGCCTGGGAGATCGCCACGGTGCAGCTCGACCTGGCCTGAGCGGCACGGCGTGACGGGTGCCCCCGCCCGGGGCACCCGTCACCGCTCGCCGCGCCGCGTGACGACCCGGCGGGCGACGGCCAGCAGGTACTCCTTGCGGTCGGTGGGGTTGTGGTCGGTGCGGGGGCGGGTGGGCGGCTCGCCGCGTACCGGGCGGTGGTGGTCGAAGGTGGACTCGAAAATTCCCTCGCCGCGGGTCAGCTCCGGCAGCCGCCGCTCCACCGCGTGCACCCGCCGCGCCGGAACGTCGCCCTCGACCACGTACGACGAGCCGTGCGCCAGCGTCGTGTGCGGCACGGCGTCCAGCCTGGCCAGCGCGGGCAGTACGACGTTGAGCACGTCGCCCGGCGTCTCCAGCCGGAACCGGTGCATCGGCTCCTCCACCCGGGTGCCCGCGCGTCGCAGCGCCGCCATGAGCACCAGCGGGGTGAGGTGGCGGAAGTCCCCGGCCGTGCTGGACATGCTCTTGTCGAAGGTGCCGTGGGAGTGGCTCTGCCGGGCCCAGTACCCGGCGTGGGTCATGGTGACCTCGCAGTCGAGGACCTGCCAGCCGTGCGGTCCCTGGCGCAGGGTCTCGCGGACCGTCTCCTCGACCGCGGTGAAGAAGGCCGGCGGCATCGAGCCGAGTTCGACGCCGAGCCGGAAGCGGAATCCGCCGCCGGCCGGCCGGGGCGCCACCCGCAGGCCCACGGTGGCCAGGAACGGGTTGGGCGCCATGCCGATCAGTTCGGCCGCCGCCCCGGTGCCGACCAGCCGTTCCACGAAGACCGTCGTCGTCTCCCGGAAGCCGACCGCCACGCCGTACTCCTCGGCGAGGGTCGCCTGGATGACCTCCTTCTGGACCTCGCCGTAGAGCGAGACGGTGATCTCCCGCCGGATCGGGTCGACCCGCACGTCGATCAGCGGATCCTGCTCGGCGAGCTCGCCGAGCGCGGTGTGCAGGGCGGCCCGGTCCGCCTCCCGCTCGGGCACCACGACGGTCTCCAGGCTGGGCAGGGCGAAGTGCCGGCTGCCGGTGGGCCGCGCCGCCCCGACCGGGTCGCCGATCCGGACCTCCCCGAGCCCGCGGAGCAGGGCGATCCGGCCGGCGGTGACCGCGTCGGCGCGGACGGTCGCGCCCCGGTCGAAGACCTCGATCCCGGTGACCGTGGCGACCCGCCCCGCACCGACGGGCAGCCGGTCCCGCACCCGTACGGTGCCGGCGAAGAGCCGGACGTAGGCGATCCGCTCGCCGGAGGAACCCCGGGCCACCTTGAACACGGTGCCGGCGGGCGGGCCGTCGGCACCGTCCTCGGCCACCGGCAACAGCTCGGTCAGGCCGGCGATCAGCGGTGCCACGCCCGCGCCGGTGATGGCGGAGCCGGCGAAGACCGGATGGACCAGCGCCTGGCGGGTCTGCCCGGCGAGTGCCTGGCGCAGCCGCCGCCCGGTCAGCCGCCGCTCGTCCTCGACGTACTCGGCCAGCAGCGCGTCGTCGTGCGCGGTGAGCAGGTCGCGCAGCCGCCGGGTGAAGCCGGGGTCGGTGTCGGGATGGGGTACGCACGCAGCCGCCGCCGTGCCGGCCGCGTGCACGACGCCGGTCGCCACCACCGCGGGAGTGAGCCGGGCGGCGATGTCGCGCAGCACCCGTTCGGGGTCGGCGCCGGCCCGGTCGACCTTGTTGACGAAGATCAGGGTCGGCAGGCGCAGCCGCTGGAGTGTCCGCATCAGCACCCGGGTCTGGGCCTGCACGCCCTCGACGGCGGAGACCACGAGCACCGCGCCGTCGAGCAGGCCGAGGACGCGTTCCACCTCGGCGATGAAGTCCGGGTGGCCGGGCGTGTCGATGAGGTTGACGGTGACGCCGTCGACGACGAAGGAGACCACCGCGGCGCGGATGGTGATGCCGCGTTGCCGTTCGAGGGCGAGCGAATCGGTGCGGGTCGTACCGTCGTCCACGCTGCCGAGGTCGTCGACGACGCCGACGGCGTGCAGCAGGCGTTCGGTCAGGCTGGTCTTGCCGGCGTCAACATGCGCGAGGATGCCGATGTTCAAGGTCTTCACGAAGCGTCATGTCCTTCGGGCGAATGATCATTGCCAGACGGTTGGACATGAACGCAGCGCGCATTTCGGGACCTCTCGGATCGGTTGCGGTGACCCGCCCAGTCGACCAGCGCCTCCAGCGGTGGGCAACCGATTAACACCTTCGGGGCCGTCGGGCAAAATTTCTCCTTTCGCAGCTAAAGGTGCGCATCGCTCATCTGCGCGTGTCCTGCCTCGACGGGGCGTGGTTGTACTCGACGTGACGCCACAATCACCCAGCACCATGACGGTTCGGGCAGCGACGCCCGGATGGCGGCTCACCTGGGCGCGTCGCGAGAACGCGCGCCGGCGGCGCGCGTTCGACAGCGGCACCGCGGCCTGGCAGCGGGACCACGACCACCTGCTGCGGCTGCGGATCGAGGCCGCCGGCTTCCACGGGTACGCGCAGCCGCGCGACACCCTGCCGGTGGAGCTGGGCCACGACGAGGTCGTCTACCGGGTGCTGCCGGCGGTGGACCTGGTCGAGGCCGAGGCGCGGCACATCGCCGGACTGCCCACGCCGGAGCTGACGGTCGCGTCCGCCGCTCTCCATCCGTCCGATCGCGGGCTGCCGACCGGCCTGCGAGTCGTCGACGCGGGCCTGGCCGTGGTGACCGACCGCCGGGTCGCGTTCTCGGGGCGCACCGGCCGGCGCGAGTGGACGTACGAGGACCTGGTGGGCCCGGCCCACCACCCCGACGTCTCCCTCACCCTGCTGCACACCACCGACGGGAGTCCCCTCGCCGGGCTGCGGGTGCCGGCCGGCGCCACGGTGAACTTCCGCTTCTACCTGACCCTCGCGGTCGCCGCCGCCACCGGCCGGCGTGCCGCCGTCGCCGCGCAGGTGGACGCCCTGCTGGCCGGCCACCAGCGCAGGCGGCCGACGCCACCGGCACCGGCCGACCCCGGCCGGGCCCCGCTGACCGCGCTGCGCCACGACCGGGTGGCGGTCGCCGCCGCCGTCGTCGCGGTGGCGTTCGCGACGCTGACCGCCGGGGCGTCCTCGACCGAGCAGGCCGGCCCGGCGTACCAGGCGACCCTGGGCGGCGCGAGCGGCGCGGCTGCCACCGACGCGCCGCCCGCCGTGGACGACACCGCCCCGCGCCCACCGGCGGCGGGCGTGCCGGCGGGTGTGGTG